>JASHYD010000863.1 GCA_030043175.1 Xanthobacteraceae bacterium
GCGGGCGAAGGAACCCGCATGGGCAGCTCGCGGCCCAAGCTGCTGCATGGGATCGGAGGACGGAGCCTGATCGGCCACGTGCTTTCCGCAGCCGGCGCGATCGACGCAGAGATCGCCGTCGTGGTCGGGTCCCGGCAGGACGAGGTGGTGGAGGCCGTAAAGGCGATCATGCCGGGCGTTGAGTTCTATATCCAGCACGAACGGCGCGGCACCGCCCACGCCGTGCTCGCCGCCAAGGCGGCGCTGGCGCGCGGCGCAGATGATGTTGTGGTCGTGTTCGCGGACACGCCGCTGATCACGGCGCAAACGATCGCCCGCCTGCGGGGGGCGCTGGCGGCCGGCGCGGGCGTCGCCGTGCTCGGATTTCGCCCTGCCGATCCGGCTGGCTACGGCCGTCTGGTCATCGATGCCGCAGGTCAGCTCATCGCCACCCGGGAGGAGAAGGATGCGAGCTCGGCGGAACGCGCCATCGGCCTCTGCAACTCCGGCCTGATGGCCTTGGCGGGCAGCTCCGCACTCGCAATCTTGGGACAGATCCGCGACGACAACGCCAAGCGCGAGTTTTATCTGACCGATGCGGTTGCGGTCGCGCGGGCCATGGGGTTGGCCACGGTGGCCCTCGAAACCGAAGCAGATGAGGTGCTCGGCGTGAATACGCAAGCCCAGCTGGCCGAAGCCGAGGCCGTGCTGCAGCGCCGCCTGCGCGCCGCCGCCCACCAGGCGGGGGTCGCCATGGTGGCGCCCGAGACCGTCTATCTGTGTGCCGACACCAAGCTCGGTCGCGATGTCACGATCGAGCCCTACGTGGTATTCGGACCCGGCGTGATGGTGGAGGACGGCGCCGTGATCCGCTCGTTCTCCCACCTTCAAGGCGCCCATGTCGGGCGCGGCGCGCAGGTCGGGCCGTTCGCGCGGCTTACGCCTGGCGGCGACCTTGAGGCCGACATCCCTGGGCCGCTCGCAGCGCTTCGACGGGCGCGACCAGCGCCCGTCAGATTCGAGCCCTGATGGCCAAAGCGTGCAGCCCGCCTCGATCGCGAAACCGCGGCCCGTATTGCGTGTTGACCGGCTGGCCCTCCATTCCGCAGAGTTTACCATCCCGTCCGTGCGGCTTCTGGCCGGGGTGGGTGGCGGCCCCGGACCGCTCATCCGGCTGCCGGCTACGACACAAGTGACGTAAGCAACGGAAGCAAATTGTGAAACTCGCGTCTCAGCAATTGCTTCCGCTTCGTGTTAATCCACATAGGTCATGTCAAGGCGCCGTTTGGCACGATCATGGCCCTGAGGGTTTTCAAAAGCATGTGTGGCATCATCGCAATTCTGGGGACCGAACCGGTCGCGCTCAACCTCGTCGACGCGCTCAAGCGTCTTGAATATCGCGGCTATGATTCCGCCGGTGTCGCCACGCTGGAGCGGGGTGTGCTCACCCGCCGTCGGGCGGAAGGCAAGCTGAAGAACCTGGAACAGCGGCTCGCCGGCGAGCCCCTCAAAGGCACGAGCGGCATCGGCCACACCCGCTGGGCGACTCATGGCCGACCCAACGAAATCAACGCCCATCCTCACGCCACCGACCGGGTTGCGGTGGTGCACAACGGCATCATCGAGAACTTCGCGGAGTTGCGCCGGGAGCTTGAGGGGCGCGGCGCCGAGTTCGCCACTGAGACCGACACCGAGGTGGTCGCCCATCTGGTCAGTGACGAGATGAGTAGAGGTGCCGGCCCGGCCGCTGCGGTCGCGGCGGCCCTGCCGCGCCTGCGAGGTGTATTCGCGCTCGCGTTCCTGTTTGCCGGCGAGGATGATCTGGTGATCGGCGCCCGGCGCGGCCCGCCGCTGGCGGTCGGCTATGGCGACGGCGAGATGTATCTCGGCTCCGACGTGATTGCGCTGGCGCCGTTCACCGGCTCGATCGCCTACCTTGAGGATGGCGACTGGGTCATCATGCGGCGCAGCGGCGCCACCATCCAGGATGCCGCCGGCCGGACCGTGACGCGGCCGACGATCCGCTCCGACGCCTCCGCGTTCCTGCTCGATAAGGGTAATCACCGCCATTTCATGGCGAAGGAAATCCACGAGCAGCCCGAGGTGGTCAGCCATGCGCTCGCCCACTACGTCAACTTCGCCATGGGCCGCATCGAGCTGCCCGAGCCGCTGCCGTTTGATTTTCGCGCGATCGACCGCATTTGCATCTCGGCCTGCGGCACCGCCTATTATGCCGGGCTGATCGGCAAATACTGGTTCGAACGCTTTGCCCGGTTGCCGGTCGAGATCGATGTGGCGTCGGAGTTCCTCTACCGCGAGGCGCCGTTCGCCCCGGGCAATCTCGCGCTGTTCGTATCGCAATCGGGCGAGACTGCAGATACGCTCGCCACTTTGCGCTACGCCCGCGAACAGATGCAGCACATCGTGTCCATCGTCAACGTCGCGACGTCGACGATTGCGCGTGAGAGCGATCTGGTCATGCCGACATTAGCAGGACCGGAAATCGGCGTTGCCTCCACCAAGGCGTTCACCTGCCAGCTCACCGTGCTGGCGTGCCTTGCCATTGCGGCCGGCCGCGCCCGCCGGGTTCTCAGCGAGGGGGACGAGGAGAAGCTCGTCGCAGCCCTGATCGAGACACCTCGTCACATGGCCGCGGCGCTCGCCCTGGAACCGCGGATCGAGCAACTCGCGCGCGACCTCGCAAGGTGCCGCGATGTGCTCTATCTCGGCCGCGGCACGAGCTTTCCGTTGGCGCTCGAAGGCGCGCTCAAGCTCAAGGAGATCTCCTACATCCACGCCGAGGGATACGCGGCGGGCGAGCTCAAGCATGGCCCGATCGCGCTGATCGACGAGACCATGCCGGTGGTGGTGATCGCGCCTTATGATCGCGTATTTGAGAAGACTGTCTCGAACATGCAGGAGGTGGCGGCGCGGGGCGGCCGGATCATCCTGATCACCGACCCGAGGGGGGCGCAGCAAGCGACCATCAACTCCCTTGTCACCATGACGGTGCCGGAAATGCCCGTCACCGTGACGCCGCTCGTGTACGCTATCCCGGTGCAGCTCATCGCCTATCACACGGCTGTCATCATGGGCACCGACGTCGACCAGCCACGCAATCTCGCCAAGTCGGTGACGGTGGAGTAAGGGAATTTTCTTGCTTGGTTAGGGACTTGCCCAGCTTGCGATTTGGTCGCGGCAGGAGGCAAGCGGGGCACGTCTTCTTATCAATTGATCCGGATATTCGCGTCGCGGATGACGGGCGCCCAGCGAGCGAGATCGGCTTCGATCCGGGCGCGGAATTGCGCCGGCGTCCCCGGGATCGGCTCCATCAACTGCGTGGCGAGCTTTTCGCGGATATCCGCCGCAGTGATGACCTGCAAAACCTCGCGGGCAATCTTGGCTACGATCGCGTCGGGCGTGCCGGCCGGCGCGATGACGCCGTTCCAGGCGTCGGCCTCGACATCGATGCCGCTTTCGCGGAGCGTCGGAATGCCGGGCAGCAGCGCCGAGCGCGCAGCGGTCGAGATGGCGAGAATCTTCACTGCGCCGGACGCAAGTTGCGGCGTCAGGGCGATTGCCGGCAAGCAGACCATATCGACGTCGCCGCGCAGCAACGCCGTCGCTGCCTGAGGTGAACTCGTGTAGGGCACGTGCACGATCGGCGCACCGCTTTTGAGCGCAATTGCCTCCATGGCAAGATGCGACACCGAACCGATGCCGATCGAACCGAAATTGTATTTGCCGGGATTACGCTTGATGAGATCGACGAGTTCGGTCACCGTGCTGACGCCGAGCCGGGCGTTGACGGCAAGCGCGCTCGGCTGCGTCGCCACCAGGGTGACGTAGGTGAAATCCTTGCGTGGATCGTAGGGCAGCTTGCCGAACAGCAGGGCGTTGATGGCGAGCGGCCCGGCAATGCTGATGCCGAGCGTGTAGCCGTCCGGCTCGGCCTTGGCGACCGCATCGGTGCCGAGATTGCCGCTGGCGCCCGGCTTGTCCTCAACCACGAACGGCTGGCCGAGCCTCTGCGCCAACCGCTCTGCGATCACGCGCGCCACCAGGTCAGGCGTCGATCCGGCCCCGAACGGGACGTAGAGCTTCACCGGCCGGACCGGCCATTCCGGGACGGCGGCTGGGGCGCACCAGGCAAGGGCGCACCAGGCAAGGGCGCACCAGGCGGCGCAGACGAGGGCGAAGGCCGGGAGCGGACATTTCGTCATGCTGTTGGATCTATCCGTTGCAAGATCGCCCAATATTGTCGCAACATGCACAAAGCGAAAGCGTCAACCACTGCCGCGGAGTTTTGTTTGGGTTTCGGGAAAATCGCTTATCTTGTGCGTGTTGCCTCACCCTGAAAAGGTGGGTATCACCAGCTTCCAGCCACTGCGGAGGCCGTCTCTGGCGTCCCGTAGCCTCTGCGAAGCCTGGCGCGAGGTCCCGCCAGCCTATTCTTCCAGCCAACCCGCCCACTTTGGACAGCGCTCGCGCAGGAACGCTTCCATCGCCTCGATCGTGGCTTGCGGCGGCTTACGGGCCCGCCAATCCTCGAGCAGGTTGTCGGCGAATTCGGCCGGAGCGTGGTCGGCCAGTTGCTTGAATTCCGATTGGGATTCATGCGCAAAACGATAGATTCCGAAAATGACGGCCATGCAATAGGTTGCCTCCTGCTCGCCCATGGCGAGTTCGTGATAGCGTTCGACCTGATCGAAAAACGGTTGCAGCTCTTGCTCGATGATGTCGACCGCTGCCTCATCGGCCGATGCAGAGCCGTCGCGCGAGGAGCCCGCCTGGTCAAAACAATCCTGCACATCGATGAGGTCGAGAGCGTCAAAGACCTCCTCGGCGACCTCCTCGAGGCTGAATTCGGTCAACAGGTTCATTGCCTCGGCGACGATGGCGTCGCGAACGCTGCCGCTTTTGCGGCACAGGCGCTCGACGATTTCCAGCGCCTGTTCGGCGGTCAGTTTGCCGATCACGTCGGTCATGCGGATTCCCCCTCAGTGCCCGTTCCCATCCGCAGAGAAGCACGGGAACATGGCAGAGGCAAAGCGGCCCAAGCGGGCGCATAGCATTGCGACGAGCCGGACGTTATAAATTGCAACACAATGGTGAAAAGTCGATTGGCGCGCTTCGGCCGCCGTCGCTCGACTGCGCGAAAATCGACCCCGACGGAGATGCGACATGGGCCTGCTGGTGCTCGTTCTTGGTTTGATCCTGTTTCTTGGCCCGCACGTGTTCGTGACTCTGCGGCCGCAACGCGCCCTCGCCGTCAAGCAGCTGGGCGAATGGCCCTATAAAGGCCTGTTCGCCGTCGTCTCGCTGGCGGGCCTCTTTGTGGCGGGCAAGGGCTTTGGCATGTATCGCGATGCGGGCGAGATCGCGCTATGGTCGCCGCCCTACGTGATGCGCTACGTCACGCAGCTCTTGATGTGGCCGGCCTGCATCTGTGTCGCGGCAGCCTACCTCCCCGGCGACATCAAGCGCATCCTCAAGCATCCGATGCTGGTCGGCGTGAAGCTGTGGGCGGTGGCGCATCTCATCGCCAATGGCGATCTCGGCGGCATCATCCTGTTCGGCGCCGTGTTGGCTTGGGCGGTCTACGATCGCATCTCGCTCAAGCACCGCAGTGATGCTGGCGGGCCACCCATTCCCCTAGGCGGGCGCAAGAACGATATCGCCGCCGTCATCGTCGGTACGATTCTTTATATTGCGCTCGGTCTCGTATTCCATCCGCTGGTGGTCGGGCTGATGGTGTTCGGCAAGCCCGCATTTGGAACCTGACATGTCACTCCATTCCGCGCAAAGCCCCTCGGCGAATAACCAGCCGACGCACAAGCGTCTTACCGCGCCCGATATCCGCGCCCGTAAGGGCTCAGCCCCGATCGTGATGCTCACGTCCTATCATGCGCACACGGCGCGCATCCTCGACCAGTATTGCGACGCGATTCTGGTCGGGGATTCGCTCGGCATGGTGATGCACGGGCTGGAGACGACTGTTCCCGTGACGCTGGACATGATGGTCCTGCAGGGCCATGCGGTGATGCGCGGGTCGCGGCGCGCCCTGGTGGTGGTCGACCTGCCGTTCGGCACCTACGAAGTGTCGCGCGAACAGGCCTTCATGACGGCAGCGCGCATCCTCAAAGAGACTGGCTGCGGCGCGATCAAGCTCGAGGGCGGCCACCGCATGGCGGAGACGATCAGGTTTCTTGTCGAACGCGGGGTGCCGGTGATCGCGCATGTTGGCCTGATGCCGCAGTCCATCAATGCGCTCGGCGGCTTCCGCGCCCAGGGCCGTGACCTCGCCGATTGGGCCCCGATTGTGGCCGATGCCCGTGCGGTGGCAGACGCCGGGGCGTTTGCGGTGGTGTTAGAGGCGATTGCCGAGCCGCTTGCTGCGCAGATCACGCGCGAGATCGCCATTCCCACGATCGGCATCGGCGCGAGTCCCGCCTGCGACGGCCAGGTCCTGGTGCTCGAGGACATGCTCGGCTTGTCGCCCTGGGTGCCGAAATTCGTCAAGCGCTATACCAGCCTCGGCCCGGCGATCGAGACCGCTGTCGCGTCCTACGCGGCGGAGGTAAGAAGCCGCAGGTTCCCGGGCCCAGAGCACGTGTATGCGGTGAAAAAAAAGGAAGGGTAGGGCGGTTCTTTCCCCAAGACCTATGGTCGCAGTCTCTGCTGCGTGTTTGCCACGCCGTCGCCACAACGCTATTTTATCCGCGCGCGAGCAGCGATTTCGGTTTGTCGGTTGTGCGGCTTAACCTGTGGTGCCAGCGCGTGTTTCGGGCCGGCGCCGGCAGACGCAGAGTGGCCCCGCGTCTCCTCTCCTCGCAAGCGGGGGGAGGGGAGGGAGGGGGAGAGCGCCAGAGCATGCGCCGAGACTGCGGAGAGGTTCGTGTCGGATATTTTCACCGAAGTCGATGAGGAAGTACGCCGGGAACAGCTCAAGAAGCTGTGGGAGCGCTACGGCAACTACGTCGTTGCCGCGTGCATCCTGATGGTCGCCGCGGTGGCGGCTTGGCGTGGCTACGAGTACTGGCAGCTCCGCCGGGCGGCCGAGAGCGGGGCCGCCTACGATACCGCCGCTCAACTGGCCTCCGAAGGCAAGCACTCCGATGCCGAGGCGGCTTTTGCCAAACTCGCCGCCGACGGCACGTCAGGTTATCGGGTGCTGGCGCGGCTGCGCGAGGCCGCCGAGATTGCCGAGCGGGACCCCAAGGCCGCGGTCGCCTCCTATGACAAAATCGCAGGCGAAACGACAGGGCAGCCGCTGATCAGCGAGCTTGCCTCGATTCGCGCCGGATTCTTGCTGGTGGACACAGCAAAGCTCGACGAGATGACCGAGCGCCTTGAGCCGTTGGCCCAGCCCTCAGGCGCGTTCCGACACACCGCGCGGGAATTGCTGGCACTTTCGGCCTGGCGCAACGGTGATACCGCTGCCGCGCGCCGTTGGACCGACGCGGCCAAGAATGATCCCGAAGCGCCTTCGGGGGTGCGCTCGCGTATGGACGTGCTTGCTTCTCTGTTGCCCGAACCAGCCAAGCCTTAAAAGGAGACGCCGATGCAACGGCTCACGCGACGCCCTGCACGTTTGGCCCTTGCCGTGGTCGTCCTCGCCGCCGGTCCGGTGCTTGCGGCTTGCGACTCGCTCGATTCATTCGAACTATTCGATAGCAAGAAGAAGCTTGCAGGTGAGCGCAAGGAGGTGTTTCCCGACGGTGTCCCGGGCGTCACCTCCGGCGTACCGCCCGAACTGGTGAAGGGATATCGCGAGCAGGAGGGCGGAGCCCTTGACCCTGCCAAGGCTGCCGCGGAGGCTGCCGCCGAACCCGCTGCAAAGCCCAAGAAGCCCAAGGCGGAACCGAAGCCGGTGCCTCAGCGCACAGCCAGTAAGCCTGCGCCAAAGCCGCAGGGGCAGCAACCTGATCCTTCAGCGGCGCCGACGCGCGTGGCCGCTCCGGAGCCGGCGCAGCAGCCACCGCCCTCCCAGGCCGCACCGTGGCCCGTCGCGCAGCCGCAGGTTGCGTGGCCAGCATCGCCGGGCACCGCGGCGCGCTGAGGCACGTCCAGGATGGGTTGAGCAAACCCGGCTACGAGCGCATGCGCCCGGCACGTTCCCCGAAGGCGGACGTTTAAGCCGGGCTTAATGGCTGTGGAGGATTCGCGCCTCGTCGCGCCAATTCCCGGTCCACTGCGCATGCTCTCAATCGCGAATTTGAACTTGCGGAAAGGCCCGCTCGACCCCTCCCCTGCCGCAAAGCGAGAAGATGGTTTCGCTGGGCGCAACCCATCCTACATCCCTGCCATGACCCTTACCGTTGCGATCGTCGGCCGGCCGAATGTCGGGAAATCGACTTTGTTCAACCGCCTTGCCGGGCGTCGTATCGCGCTGGTGGACGATACGCCCGGCGTCACGCGCGATCGGCGCGAAGGCGCAGCGCGGCTCGGCGACATGATCTTTACGATCGTCGACATGGCGGGCCTGGAGGAATCTCCGGCGCAAAGCCTCGCGGGCCGCATGCGGGCCCAGACCGAGGCTGCAATTGCGGACGCCGATGCAGTGTTGTTCCTCATCGATGCCCGCGCCGGCATTATGCCCGACGACCGCGCGTTTGCGAACCTGCTGCGGCGCGCCGGCAAGCCGACAATTCTCGTCGCCAACAAGGCGGAAGGCCGCAACGGGGCGGTTGGCGCTTACGAGGCTTTTGACCTTGGGCTCGGCGACCCGGTGGCGATCTCGGCCGAGCATGGCGAGGGTCTTGCGGACCTCTACGATGCGCTGCGCGCCGCCGTGCCCGCAATCCTCCCCCCCTTGCAGGTGCAAGAGTGGGGGGAGCAATCGGGCAGCGAGGAGGCAGGCTTCGGGGATGATGACAAGGACGCGACCGGGTCTGGCAAGCGCCCGGTCTTTGTCCCCGCGCCAGATAAGCCGATCCGCATCGCCGTGGTGGGCCGGCCGAATGCCGGCAAGTCGACGCTGGTCAACCGCCTTGTCGGCGAAGAGCGCCTGGTCACCGGTCCGGAGGCCGGCATCACCCGCGACGCCATCGCGGTGCCGCTCGCGTCGCATGGGCGGCACTTCCTGGTCTACGATACCGCCGGGCTGCGCCGGCGATCTCGGGTCGAGGGCAAGCTTGAGAAACTCTCGGTCGCCGACGCACTTGAAGCGATCCGCTTTGCGGAGGTGGTGATCCTGCTCATCGACGCCACGGTCGCGTTCGAGGAGCAGGATTTACGCATCGCCGATCTCATCGAGCGCGAAGGCCGCGCGCTCGTCCTCGGCATCAGCAAGTGGGACCTTCAGGAGGCCGCGCCGGGCGCAATCGCCAAGCTGCACGAGCGGGCCGACCGTCTGCTGACCCAGGTCAAGGGCGTCCCGGTCGTCGCAGTTTCGGGCCTCACGGGCGCCGGGCTCGACCGCCTGATGGAGGCCGTCATGGACATCCATGCGCTATGGAACAAGCGCATCCCGACCAACGCGCTCAACCGCTGGCTCGCTGAAGTGCTCGCCGCGCATCCGCCGCCCGCCGTGTCGGGCCGCCGGCG
>JASHYD010000864.1 GCA_030043175.1 Xanthobacteraceae bacterium
GAGAATGGCGTCGGTCCGAGCCTGCACGGCCTGTTCGGCCGCAAGGCCGCCGATATCGCGAACTTCCGTTATTCAGCGCCCATGAAACGAAGCAACATTACCTGGACGGCGAGGACCCTCGAGGAGTTCATCGCCGACCCACAAAAGGTCGTCGTCGGCAACCGCATGCCCTATTCCGGTTTGTCCGATCCTGGCGACCGAGCGGACCTGATAGCCTATCTGGAGAGGGCGACAAAGTGATCATTGGCCTGATGTAGGTGCCGCAAGCGTGCACGTATCCACGTTTGCCGCGTGGCTCGGTCGCCGGCGTCACGCTTTGCGTAGCACAACGGCCGCCATGCATGCATGACGGCCATCTCACGAATCCGCCAGCTCGCGGCTTTTTATGAGATTTTTGCCTGGACGCAGTTGCGCGCCGACGACCTAAAGCGAGCGCTCGCGTATCATGGCAGCCCTTCTGTGGCGGAATTGTTAAAAAGCGCGCACATGGCCGCAAACGCTAGCCGCTCGCTGATGCGCGCGTTCAGATTTGCAAATGAGAAACTGTGCCATCGATCGAAATGTCATTGAAGCCGCGGTTAGAATGCGTGTGGAAATCGGACACATCGTTAAGCACGTAGCCCGGCCTGGCAGCGCGGGGAAGCTTGACGTGCAGGAGATCGGCGCCGCTGACATCGCCGAGCCAGAACGATGGGCGCGCATCCGCCGCCAAGCTGGCGACCTCAACATTGCTGAGCTCGATATTGCGCACGTGACGCAGATAGAAATGTTGCGCCGGCAGCGGGCCGAAGCGTGCTGGCTCGGGATAGTCATCCGGTCGTTCGGGCGGTTGCACGCCCGCCATTTCAGCCGTGCCGCCGCCCTTGTGCAGGAAGGCGCAGTCGCTGATCTTGATGTCTTCAATGGCATGGCCCGGGACGCCGCTGATGATCGAGGGCATCTGGTTTAACGGCCCATGACAGGTGATGTTGCTGATCAGCACGCGTTTGAGCGTACCGATCGAGAGCTCAGAGGGACCGCGCATGCGCGCGCCCAGGCGCAGGAAAATCGGCGCATTGCGGATGTCGCGCATGGTAATCCCGACCACCGTGATGTCTTCCATGATTCCACCATCCACAGTCTCCAGCGCCAGACCGCGGCAGCTCTCGAAGATGCAGTTAGTGATGGCAATGTTCCTGAATCCACCGTTCGATTCGGTGCCCAACTTGATGCGGCCGGTGCGCTGCCAGTCATGGTCCTCCGAGACGTTCGGAGACGGTTTGAAGCTGCCGTCAAGCATCGCCCCGACCTGGTAGCCGCCGGTGACGTAGCAGTTGGCGATCGTGACATTCTCGGTCGCGCGTGCATATCCGAGGGCAAATGAGCTTTTCGGGCAGATCGCGTCGTCCCATGGCGAGTTCACACTGCAGTTTGCGACGCGTACGTTGCGACAGCAATCGATGTTGATTCCGTCGCGGTTGGTGTCGATCTTGAGATTATCAATCGTCAAGTTATCGACTCCCGTCGCCAGAACCGCGAAGTGCCCGCAGGCAAGCATCGAAAGATCGCGCAAGATGACGTTGCGGCAGTTCTTGAGCGCGATCGCCTTGTTGCCGACGCCTGGCGCTTCCTCAACCGGAAGATCGGGATCGTCATGCCCGCGGGCCAGCCCGCGCCCCCAGATGAGTCCGGGCCCAAGGACAGCGACATCGTGGATGTTCTCTCCCCAGATCAGGCTGTTGTGCCAGTGGTTATGGCCAAAATCCTGGAAAGCTTCCCAAGGCTCATTGGATTCCGCTGGATCGTAGCCGGATATGGTTCCGTCGCGGGGAGTGTCGGCTGCCAAGATCGTGGCGCCTTGATCGAGGTAGAGTGCCACGGCACTGGTCAAACGAAGAGAGTAGCACGCGTAGGTGCCTGCTGGCACATACACCGTACCACCCTTCGCGCCTGCTGCTGCGATGGCCCGGTTGATCGCAGGCGAATCTATGTTCTTGCCGTCACCCACCGCGCCGAAGCTACGAACGTCAAAGACAGTGCCGGCCTGGGCGCCGGGTAGCGGTGCGATCGCCGACCACGCGCCCCGCGACAGCGTCGCGGGCGCGACCAAGCTGGCAACACCGGCCAGCTTGAGAAATTCTCTGCGGATCTGGTCCATAAAAGGTGAACCCTGAAAAATAGCGATCCTGGGACGCACGTCGATTGGAAGCTAAAGCCAATTCCTGCCAATTGCGCGGCAAATCGCCGAGACCTCTGTCGAGATTTGGCCCTTCCCATCGGACACTTCGAGACGCTGCGCGTCGTTGATTGCGTCGCGCACGCCAGGGCAGGATAAATCTCGCCGGCGCGAGGTCGTGTCCGCATTCGAGACCGACGCCAACGCGAACAGCTGATCGCCCCGCCCCTTCATCAATGTGATGCCTGCGCGTTGCGGACGCTCACTTGCCACCTCGAGCAGGCCGCCATGGCGAGCGGCCATACGCCGCAAAATATCGAGCCTTGCCGCGCGCAGCCTGTTCCTTGGTGTAGACGACCCCGCCGCACCGCTGTCGTTTCGGTTGCTTTCGCCGGGAAACGAGTCAGCGCAACGAAACCGAAAAGCTGCTTCGCTGGTGCAAAACGCATCAAGCCTCTCATGCCGCATCTACGAGGACTGAGACCCATCAGGTTGTCACTCTAGGCTCACTTCCGCAACGGCGCAATCTCAGACCAATAGTGAGATGTTATTGCCAGATGTTCCGGCAACGTTTGGAAAATCCCCGGACCGAACCCAGTGCTGTCCCATCAAAGCAACGCCGATCAGAGCATATCCCGGCCCGAGCGAATTTCGCTTTCGGTGTGATTGCTTCATTGCCCCTGATCCGCTTCGGTGCAACAATTGGCAATTGCGCTGATGACCATCCGCTCAAGATGCGCGTGCGATAGGGGCGGTCAAGGGCATGAGGTTGGCAAAGCCTGGCTAGTCCCGATCCTAGCGCCGGGCCTTAATAAGTCCGGCACATTGAAGCCGGACATGGGTTGATAGCCGTTCTAACTCCGAACGCAGTTCGATTCAGAGGGAGGAAAACCATGGAAATGACCAGACGGCTTTTATTCGGTGCGGCACTGTTGTGCGCATCCGCAACGGCGATGCAGGCGCAGGACGCGCCGACCGCTCCCCAAGGCGGAACTCGCGAAACCGGGCGCACCGTGCAGAATTTCGTTCCGATCACGGATGACATGCTGCGTGCCCCTAAACCCGACGACTGGATGATGCTGCGCGGGAATTACCAGGGCTGGGGCTACAGCACGCTCGACCAGATCAGCAAAACCAACGTGAAAGGTCTGCAACTGGTCTGGGCGCGCGTCATGGAGCCCGGCATCAACGAGTCGACGCCGATCGTCTACAATGGGGTCATGTATCTCGGCAATTCCGCCGATGTGGTGCAGGCGATCGACGCCACCAATGGCGACCTGATCTGGGAATATCGGCACCTCTTGCCCGAGGCTTCGCAGTTCCACGGCATGCTGGGGCAGCGCAAGCGCAGCGTCGCCATCTATGGTGACAAAGTCTATTTCGTGACGTGGGACAATTATCTCGTTGCGCTCGATGCCAAGACCGGAAAGCTCGCCTGGCAGACCAATCGCGGCGGCGACCTGTTCGTCAGCAACTCCACCGGGCCGATTGCGGTCGATGGCATGATCCTCGCGGGCAGCACCTGTCAGTACGCGGGATTCGGCTGCTACGTGACCGCCCACGACGCCAAGACTGGCGAGGAATTGTGGCGCAACACGCTGATCCCCCGCCCCGGCGAGCCGGGCGACGAAACCTGGGCCGGCTCTCCCTATGAGTCGCGCTGGATGACTGGCGTCTGGGGACAGCTCACCTATGATCCGGACCTCGATATGCTGTTCTACGGCTCATCGGGTGTCGGCCCCGCCTCCGAGACCCAGCGCAACATGCCGGGTGCCACCATGGCCGGAACCGACACGCGCTTCGGCGTCAAGCCCAAGACCGGCGAGGTCGTGTGGCGGCACCAGGTGCTGCCGCGCGATAATTGGGACCAGGAATGCACCTTTGAGATGATGGTGATCAACACCCCGGTCAATCCGGAAGCAAGCGCCGCCGGCATGTTGTCGATCAATCCGAACGCCAAGCGGGGTCCGCGCAAGACGCTCACCGGCATACCGTGCAAGACCGGCATTGCCTGGAGCTTCGATGCCGCCAATGGCGAGTTCCTGTGGGCGAAGCAGACGGTCGAACAGAACCTTGTTGACAAGATCGACGCCAAGGGCTTCGTCACTGTCAACGAGGACGTCGTCCTCAAGGAGCCGGGCAAGACCTATCACATGTGCCCGACCTTTACGGGGGGACGCGACTGGCCGAGCGGCGCGTATAATCCCAAGACCAACGTGATGTTCATCCCGTTGCAGAACCTGTGCTATGATACCACGCCGCGGGCCGATCGCGATCCGGCGCCGCAGTTCGTCTACAACGTGAATAACGTGCCACGCATCGCGCCCGGCAAGGACAAGGTCGGACGCATCGACGCGATCTCGGTCGAGACCGGAAAGACGCTGTGGACCTGGGAGACGCGTGTCTCGACGTTCTCACCGATCCTCGCGACGGCCAGCGGCCTCATTTTCAATGGCGGGATGGACCGCTATCTGCGCGCTCACGATGCCGATGACGGCAAGATTCTCTGGCAGACTCGCCTTGCTTCGCAGGCGCTGGGCTTTACGGTCACCTACGCGGTGAACGGCCGGCAGTACGTCGCCATCGCGGCGGGCGGCGGTTCGAATGCGGCAGCTCTGCGCGTCACACCTGAGGCTGACGCGACCACCGGCGGCAACGCGGTCTACGTGTTTGCGCTGCCCCAATAGGTGGCGCCAACGCCATGGTCCGGTGGCCTTGATCGGTCACCGGATCCTTTGCCAGCGGCTTCGGTTAGCCCGACATGCCCAATCCGAATGAGCGAACAATGACGGCGGGAACGCGGCAGGCCGCCCGAAATGCGCGGCATACGGCAGCTTCGGCCATCGCGACACTGCTGCTTGCGGCGGTGTCCATCATTATCGCGACACAGGTGTTGGCGCAGGAGCCCGACGACCTGCCGCCGCGCGACGTCTATCACGAGCGCGGCCGCAGCAGCGGCGACAAAATCGCATTCTGCGTCAATCCCGCTTCCATGATGGCACCGTTCGAAATGGCGCTCGCCCGCGAAATCGCCGCGCGCCTGCTGGT
>JASHYD010000865.1 GCA_030043175.1 Xanthobacteraceae bacterium
CCGGTTTGACCGCAATAGGTATCCCAGATGCTCGGTCCGCGCCCGTCCTCCTTGGCGGCCCCCTCGATCTGATAGCTCGATGTGGAGACGCCCCAGACAAAATCGAGCGGCATGATCATTTCGTGTAGCGTTGCAGATAAGCGGGTGGAAGCCATGACAAATGTCCTCACCTTTCTACAGCATGTTCTCCGTGTGGATACGAGAGGGCGCTGATGGGCATTTGTAGGATCCGTTGCAATGGGTGCAGCCTGCCACGGCGGCCAGTTCTGGCCGGCAGCTCGCTAAAAGCGATTTTGCGAGTTTATGAACTACAGGGAGAGCACTGCCGCAAGTCATCTTGATCAACGCTGCGGCGGGTTTTGCGCTGCTTGCTTACGATCAAGCTCGCCCGTATTTGGTATGCGTCAACATGCGTGAAAGGCCGTTATATCTTGACAGCATTTCAGATGACCACCGCAAACGAGCAATGACTTCTCGCATTCGACCGGAGCACTACACACCGTGTGACCGGCACGCCAGCGGGAGCAACTGTCGATGGGCGGCGCACGGCGTAGGCAAAGCGTGTCGCGATCGAATGGCGGAGGTTCATGGGCTTGACACGCTCGGGGCGCACAGCTGCCGGAGTGGCCGGCCGTATTCGCCGTAGCGGTGGCGCCGTCAATTTATCGCCTGGCCTCCGTTTGAGCAAGCGACCGGGCTCCCCGTGTGCGATCGAAGCATCATTTCGCCAGCCTCGCAATATAGACCGCCATATCATCCGCCTCCGTCCGTGTCAGTCCAAAATTCATCCTGCGATGTGGACCAACCAGTACAAATTCAGCACGGTGATGTGGCGGTGGAGCGCAGCTGCGCCAGCCGCTTTCCGCGCTCAGGATCGGCGCCAAGCGCCCTTGAAGCCCGCCGGTGAACTCGGCGGCATTGCGATCGCGTGAACCCACCCCGATTTACTTCATTCTCTGGGCGTCGGTACCCGCTGCAAGTTCGATCAGCTCGTTGGTGATCTCGGCTTGCCGAGCTTGCCGAGCCTCCTGGCGGAGTCGATCGAGTTTCTTGCTCACGTTGTCGTGCGCGGATTCCATCACCGCGAAGCGCGCCGCGTTCTCGCTGCCGATCGATTCGACGGCTGCCTCCGTCAGCAGCGCGGAAACGTATTCGCCAACCAACTTCTCGCGGAGCACAAGTGGTTCGAGGTTATGGAGCGGCGGCTGGCGCGGCTGGCGGGTCTTGAGCGACGCCGTATCGAGCGGCAACACCAGGCGGCGCTCGATGGTCGAGACGCTGCCCTGGCGATAGCGCGCATAGACCAACTCGGCCCGTGCAATCTCGCCAAGACCAATGCGGCGGTACAGCTCATCCGACAAATAACGGACCATCGCGGGTGCAGCGGTACACCGCGTCGCCATGACGTGGGTCCACGTCGCCGGTCGCCCGCGTTCGAACAACAACACTGCACCGCGGCTGCCGAGCACAAAGAGCAGATCGTCAGTATTCACTGCAGCCTGTGCCGCGTCGACCAGCCGTTCGTTGAATCCGCCGACAAAGCCGTGCTCCGCCGCACACAGGATCAACGCGAGCCGGCCTCGCGGGGCGGAGCGCGATGGTGATTCTGGCTCCTTTGCGAGCAAGAGCGTGTCGCCAATCGCCGTTGCTAGCGATTCAGCATAGCGACGAATGCCGGGGAGCGTTCGTTGCGCCTCCTGCATTCGCATTCCGGCCAGCGAACGCATAGCGGCGAAGAGATCGAGCAGTTCCCGCATGCTGCCGACGCGACCCTCAATCTCCGTCAGGCGTGTCATGGCTCGCCGCCCACCGCAGGTCGCTTGCTGCTGTCCGCGATGGTTGTGCGCACAAGCTCTTTCAGATTTGCCAGCTGCGTACGCATATCCTGCGAGAGTTCTCGTGCTTGATCATCGAGCCTCAGAACCTCAGGACAGTGCTCGCCAAGCCATGCGCCCAAGGCACCACGAAATCCCTCCACTTCGTCAAGCGGGAGGTCATCGAGCATGCCCTTGCCAACGGCAAAGAGGAGCGCCACCTGCTCACCCAGACTCAGTGGAGCAAATTGACGTTGGCCGAGCACTGAGCGAATGCGGCGGCCGTGCTCGATTGTCTTGCGCGTGCGCTCGTCGACCATCGTGCCGAAGCGCGTAAATACTTCGAGTTCCAGAAACTGGGCATATTCGAGCCGGAGACTTTCAGATAGGTCCTTGAGCACCGGCGCCTGTGTCTTGCCGCCGACCCGCGAGACGCTCTTGCCGACGTCGACTGCCGGCTTTTGGTCCTCGTAGAAGAGCCGAGGATCAAGATAGATTTGTCCATCGGTGATTGAAATCAGATTTGTCGGGATATAAGCGCTGATATTGCCGGCCTGGGTTTCGGCGATCGGCAGCGCTGTCAGCGAGCCGCCGCCGCGCTCGGGAGACAGCTTGGCCGCCCGCTCGAGGAGGCGTGAGTGAATATAGAAGATGTCGCCCGGATAGGCTTCCCGGCCCGGGGGCCGGCGGAGCAAAAGCGAGATTTGGCGATAAACTGCTGCGTGCTTGGTGAGGTCATCGAAGATGATGAGCACATCACGGCACTGCCGTACGAAGTGCTCCGCCATAGAGCAGGCCGCGTAGGGCGTCAGCCATTGTAAACCCGGCGGTGCGTCGGCTTCGCCGATCACGAAAAGGCAGCGGTCAGGGGCGCCGTAGCGGCGGACGGCGTCGATCACCCGTGCAACGGAGGATGCCTTCTGCCCGATCGCCGCGTAAACGCAGATGACGTCACTCGACCGCTGATTGATGATCGTATCGACGGCAATGGCTGTCTTTCCGGTCTCGCGGTCGCCGATGATCAGCTGCCGCTGACCGCGCCCGAGGGGGATCATCGCATCGATGACCAGGAGGCCGGTGGCGAGCGGCATCGTCACCAGTGCCCGGTCGACGATTGCCGGCGCCGGCTGCTCGACAGGCGCGAATCCTGCCGCCGTGGGCCGGTCACCGCCGTCGAGGGGCGAACCAAGCGCATCGACGACACGGCCAAGAAGGGCGTCGCCGACTGGTACGCGCATGACCTCGCCCGTGCCGCGAACAAGACTGCCGGCAGAGACCTTGCCGGCATCGCCGAGCAGCACACAGCCGATCGTCTCCTCGCCAAGATCGACCGCTAGGCCCTGGGCCCCGCCTTCGAGCACCAGCAGCTCGTCGAGCCGGGCCTCTGGCAGACCCGACACCGTCGCCACCCCGTCGCCGATCTGCGCCACGCAGCCGACACGCTCGATCGCGGGAGCGATCGACAGCGCCTGGATACGCTGGCGGCCTTGGTCAAGCCAGGCACACAGGTCCTCAGCGAGCGTTGCCATGGGTTTCTATCTCCGCCGGCATGGTGGCGAGAATGCTGCGCCAAGAAAATCGCAAGATCGCCTGCGGGAAGTAAAGCTCGGCGCCCGCCACGAGCGTCTCGTCGACGTCAAACATGATCGAAGCATCACGCCCCAAGGCATGGTTAAGGTGCTCCCGCCATTCGTCCGCAACCGCCTGGGGAAGCGGCATAGCGGTGGCGACACGCAGCTTGCCGCCATTCAGCCCTGTTGTGAGGTCGGCGCGGTCGGTTTCCGAAAGTCCAGCCAGATGTTGTTCGATACGCGCGAGCCATGCTTGCGCGCGCAGCTCTGTGGGCACGTCAGCGAGCAGGCGACGTGCGACCTCCATGCTGAGATCGAGGGCTGCTTGGCGTGCCTGCGCCAGCGCCTGGTCGCGTTCTGCGGCAAGGCTCTTGCGTGCGACGTCGAGGAGTGCGGCCGCCTCGCGCTCCGCTTGCGCGCGACGGGCCATGGCCGCTTTTTCTGCTTGCGCCTGGGCCGCCGTGAGTGCCGCCGCCCGTTCGGCGGCGATCCCCGCGCGCTCAGCATCGATTGTCGCGAGCCCCGCCTTGGCCTCCGCTTCGGCTTTGGCGGCCGCTGCACGCTGCGTGTCAAGTTCGCCGCGGCGGCTATCGATCGCACGCAAGACCGGCTTATACAAGAAGCGCTGCAACAACCATACGAGGACGGCGAAATTCACCGTCTGGAGGGCAAGGGTCCACCAATCGAAGTGCATGGCTATCCCGCATAGGGATTTGCGAACAACAGGAGGAGCGCGATGACAAGGCAGTAGATCGCCATGGTTTCGATCATGGCAAGGCCGACGAAGAGGGTGCGCGAGATCGTGCCGGCGGCCTCCGGCTGGCGCGCGATTGCGTCCATTGCAGCGGCAATCGAACGGCCTTCGGCCAAAGCAGGGCCGATCGCTCCGAACGAGACGGCAACAAACGCGCCGATGATGCTGATGAGCTTTAAGTCCATGGAGCCTCCTTAGCCTCGTTCGCCGTCGCGGATGGCGGCGCCGATGAAGACGGTTGCCAGCACTGTGAAGATGTAGGCCTGGATGAGGCCCAACAGGATTTCGAGTACCATGAAGGGGATCGGCACGAACAAGCCTGCGAGCGCCACTACGAGTGCGAT
>JASHYD010000866.1 GCA_030043175.1 Xanthobacteraceae bacterium
CGAGGGGCCACCGGTCTCTGCGCCCAAGCAGCGCGGGTTCGGCACCGTCGTTATGGAAGCAATGACGAAGTATAGCGTGGACGGTGCGGTCGACCTTGATTATGCGCCCGCAGGGCTGACTTGGCGCTTGATCTGCCCAGTAGCAAGTGCATTGGAGCCTTGGAAGGATGTCCTATAGACCGACTTTCCTGCCGACGTCGCCGAATCCGTTTCGAGGGAGGCTTTCTGGGCTCGCGTTTGCAGCTTGACTGTTTGTTCTGTTCATCGATCTGTGCCCCGCACTGTGCGCGATGACGCGCTTGGCGGCCGAGCGGCCGTTGAGGCGTTGCGCTTGACGCCCGTAAACACCTGCCGTCTGAGAAAGCGCGCGCTCAGCAGATGACCGAACCGGATTCTTCTGCATCGGCGAGAGCCGTTGCGAATGGCTGCCGGCGGCTCTTCTCGCGTCGGCACTGGTGCCGGCACTGGCGCCGGCACAGCGCGTTCGACTTTTGCGCCCGAAGCTAGCCAACAACCCTTACGCCGTACTCGCCGCGTCCTTGGCGAGCGCCGCCTGGGCGGCGGCAAGGCGGGCGATCGGCACCCGGTACGGCGAACACGACACATAGTCGAGCCCGATCTCGTGGCAGAACGTGACCGAGGCCGGATCGCCGCCGTGTTCCCCGCAAATGCCGAGCTTCAGGTCACGGCGCGTCTTGCGGCCGCGTTCGGCGGCGGTCTTGACCAGCTCGCCGACGCCATCGCGGTCGATCGACACGAACGGGTCGATCGGAAAAATACCCAAGCTCGTATACGCGCCGAGGAAGCTCGCCGCATCGTCGCGACTGATCCCGAGCGTGGTCTGGGTGAGATCGTTGGTGCCGAAGGAGAAGAACTCCGCGGTGACGGCGATTTCGCTCGCTTTGAGGGCTGCGCGCGGCAGCTCGATCATGGTGCCGACCTGGTAATGGAGCGTCTGGCCCGTCTCCTCCGCCACCGCGTTAGCCATGGCGTCGACGCGCGCCTTGACGAGGTCGAATTCTTTCTTTGTGGCGATCAGCGGCACCATCACCTCCGGCACGACCGGCTTGCCGGTGCGCTTGCCAGCCGCAACCGCAGCCTCGAAGATGGCGCGCCCCTGCATTTCGGCGATCTCCGGATACGCGATCGCGAGGCGGCAGCCTCGAAAGCCGAGCATCGGGTTGAATTCGCGCAATGCACGGGAGCGATCGGCGAGTTTCTTAGGATCGGCGTTCATGGCCGCTGCGACCTCGGCGATTTCCGCGTCGGTGTGCGGCAGGAACTCATGCAGCGGCGGGTCGAGCAGCCTAATCGTCACAGGCAGGCCGGCCATGATTTCGAATAACGCAATGAAATCCTCGCGCTGCATCGGCAACAGCTTGGCGAGTGCGGCGCGGCGGCTCCTTTCTTCGTCAGCAAGAATCATCTCGCGCACCGCGCGGATGCGATCCGCCTCAAAGAACATATGCTCGGTGCGGCACAACCCAATGCCCTCGGCCCCGAACCGGATGGCGGCGCGAGCGTCATTCGGGGTATCGGCGTTAGCGCGGACCTTGAGCCTGCGCACCCCGTCGGCCCACGCCATCAGCGTCGAAAATTCGCCGGACAGCTCGGGCTCAAGCATCGTGACCTTGCCGGCCAACACCTGGCCGGTCGAGCCATCGATGGTGACGATATCGCCCTTGCGCAGGGTGGTGCCGGCGGCCGAGAGCGTTGCGGTCGCATAATCGACACGGATCGCGCCCGCGCCGGACACGCAAGGCTTGCCCATGCCGCGTGCCACCACGGCAGCATGGGATGTCATGCCGCCGCGCGTGGTGAGGATGCCTTCGGCCGCGTGCATGCCATGGATATCCTCGGGGCTGGTCTCGGACCGCACCAGGATCACCTTGCGGCCCTGCGTTTTCATGAGCTCGGCTTCGTCGGAGGAGAACACGATCTCGCCGGAGGCGGCGCCCGGCGAGGCGGGCAATCCCGAGGCGATGACCTGGCGGTTGGCATTAGGATCGATAGTCGGATGGAGAAGCTGATCGAGGGTAGCGGGATCGATCCTCGCCACCGCGTCGTCCCGGCTGATCAGGCCTTCGTCCGCAAGCTCGACCGCGATCCGCAGGGCCGCCTTGGCGGTGCGTTTGCCGGCCCGCGTCTGCAGCATCCATAGCTTGCCCTGCTCGACCGTGAATTCGAGGTCCTGCATGTCGCGGCAATGTCTCTCGAGCCGGGCGCAAATCTGCGTCAGCTCCGCGTACGCCGCCGGCAGTGCGCGCTCCAGCGACGGCTTGTCGGAGCCCGCTTCCTCCCGCGCAGCCTCGGTGATTTCCTGCGGGGTGCGGATGCCGGCGACCACATCTTCGCCCTGGGCGTTGATGAGGAATTCGCCATAGAGGCGCTTTTCGCCGGTCGATGGATTGCGCGTGAAAGCAACGCCCGTTGCGGACGTGTCGCCCATGTTGCCGAATACCATCGCCTGGACGTTCACGGCGGTGCCCCAGCTTTCCGGAATGGCGTGCAGGCGCCGGTAGGTGATGGCGCGCTGGTTCATCCACGAGCCGAATACGGCGCCGATCGCGCCCCACAACTGGTCGTGCGGGTCCTGCGGAAAGGGTGCGCCGCGCAGGTTTTCGATCCGTGCCTTGAAGCTCCCGACGATCTCGGCCCAATCCTCAGCGTCGAGATCGGTATCGAGCGTGTAGCCGTTGAGGTCCTTGTGCTCGTCGAGGATCTCCTCGAACACATGGTGCTCGATCCCCAGCACCACGTTCGCATACATGGTGATGAAGCGCCGGTAAGAGTCGTATGCGAAACGGCGGTCGCCGGAGCTCTTTGCCAGCGTGTCGACTGTCGCGTCGTTGAGCCCGAGATTGAGTACGGTGTCCATCATCCCGGGCATCGACGCGCGCGCGCCGGAGCGCACTGAGACAAGCAGCGGATTGTTGTCGTCGCCAAAAATTTTGCCGCCCGCGAGCCGGCCGACCTGCGCGAGGGCGCTCTCGACCTCACCCTTGAGTTCGCTCGGATAGGTCTTGTCGTGGCTGTAGAAATAGCTGCACACATCGGTGGTGATGGTGAAGCCCGGCGGCACCGGCAGTCCGAGATTGGCCATTTCGGCGAGATTGGCACCCTTGCCGCCCAGCAAATTGCGCATTTCGCTGCCGCCTTCGGCCTTGCCGCCGCCGAAGGCGTAAACCCATTTCGCGGCCCGGGCATTGACGCCCGTTCCCCGGCCCTGCGGCACATGGGCAGGATGGGAAATCGATTTACCCTCTCCTGCTTGTGGGGGAGCGCAAGCACGGGCGGCGGCAGCGGCGCGCTTTGCGACGAGGCGAGGCGCGACGGCCGCTGGCTTGTGCGGGGCCGAGAAGCCTTTGCGCACGGGCGGCCTTTTCGCAGATGCCTTCTTTTTTGCGGACGGCGCAGCCTTCGGGCGTCCCATCTTTTGCGAGCTGCGCAACATCTTTCCTGACGGACGCCGTGCATGCGGCGGCTTGGTGGACTTCGCCATAACGAAATGTCTCGTAGGTGTTTTTCAGGCCCAACAAAGTACGCTCGTCATCGAACCTCCGCCTGGATACCCGCCTCAGAGGAAAGCGGAAGTGGCTTGTCAAGGGCCGCTCCCTAAGGTGCCCCGGAAAGGGCCTGGTGACGCGCACCCTAAGGTGCATCTCCCCTCGACAAAGTCGAGTACCGGCTTTGAGCGAAGCCGTGTCCCCGGGCTTGTCTGCTGCTCCGCCTTCGAGAGGTCCGAACTGAGGAGGCATTCGGACGCCGGTCTTGGTAGCCAGACCCGTTTTGGGTGATGGCTTAGCCTGGTAACCCACGGCTTGGAGGCTGGCGCAAAAGCCCCCCGCCTTAAGGCGTGGGGATGGGTTACGACCCCGCAACCGTTTAAGCGCAGGAAGATAGTAGCAGTAGTACACCTCGCTGTGGCCTAGCGGCAAGCGGCTGCAATCCTGGACTATCGGACCGCAAGCTAAAAAGCCCTATCCCTCGATCTTGGAAAAATCCGCGACCGTTCGGGTGGCGACGCGGATCCGGTTGAGGAGCTTTAGCCGGTTCGCCCGCACCGGCGCATCGTCGACATTGACCGTCACCTTCTCGAAATAGGCGTCGACATGCGGGCGCAGCTTCGCCATGGCGCTCATGGCGGCGGCAAAACCCTCGCGCGCCACGGCCGCAGATGCTTCGGCGGCCACTGTATCGATGGCGCGCGCCAGTTCCCATTCCTCGGCCTGGCGGTAGAGTTCGGCGGCAGGCTCGCCGGTGTATTCGGTCTTGTCGCGCTTTTCCTCGATGCGGATGATGTTGGTGGCGCGCTTATAGCCGGCGAGGAGATTCTTCCCGTCCTCGGAGTCGAGGAATTTACCGAGCGCTTCGACGCGGTGGACGATGAGAAGGAGATCGTCCTGCCCTTCGAGGGCGAACACCGCGTCGACGAGATCGTGACGCGCGCCCTGCTCGCGGAGTTGCACTTTAAGGCGGTCGGCAAAGAAGGCGAGGAGGTCGGCAACCAGCGGCTTAAGAAACCGTTCCAGCTCCGCCAGCCGCTGTCCGTCG
>JASHYD010000867.1 GCA_030043175.1 Xanthobacteraceae bacterium
GGCTTCCGGTCCCGCACAACCTTCGCGGCCACTGCCCAAGCAAGTTCTTTGAAATTGGCTGGTCGGCGGTTCTGATCGATGATCGTCTCCATCAACACGGCGAAGGCTTCCTCCTCCTCCCCTGGCGTGAGCTTGAGCGCAGATGGGGCGCGAAACTCGCCGTTCGTTTTATGTGCGATCATGTCGGGGTCCATGTCGAGGTCGCTAGCCGACGCTTGACGACGCTCGTTGTAACTCCTTGAAATCAAATGATCCATGTCGATGCTAGATTCGACATGGGGCCGGCGTCTCCAGATGAGGGCCGGCGCGAAAGATCCTTGTATTTCAAGTCATTAGCTTGGTAGCGGAGGAGGGATTTGAACCCCCGACACACGGATTATGATTCCGCCGCTCTGACCAACTGAGCTACTCCGCCGTTACGTGCCTAAAGGGCACACCCCTCGTCGGCTCCGGGCGCGCCAATTGCGCTTCTGGCGTCGGGCCGTGGACGGATATAAGGAGCGTGCCGAAAAAGTGTCAAGCCGTGTATTTCGGGGCCGTCTCCCGGCAGTTGCGCGAAAGATGCACTGTGCGGCCGGTCTGAACCACAATCCCGATCCGCTGCGACCGCGCGAGCGGAAATCTGTCCGGCGGGCGGCGGATGCAAAGACCCGAGGAGGGAACAGAGCGCTGAACTTTGCCAGCGCTCTGGAGTTGGTTGCACGCCAAACTATTTGTTGGCACGAGAGACGATCAGAGCGCGCGCGGGGAGAGAACACGAACCTCCCGTTTCATCTGAGGTTGCACCCGCAAAATGGCCGATATCGACACCGAGCTATCCGTTTCCCTAGAAAAGGTCTGCTTCGTTATCGCGAAGGCGCGCGAATTCGAGGCCAAAGAAGCGCCCAACATACCTGACGAAGCCTCCAATCCAAGTGACGATCGGATGATCGAGGTGCTTGAGGACCGTCCTAGCGAGGACGCCGTGCTTCAGGAACTGCGCAGCATCATCGGCGGCATGAGCGAAGACGAGCAGATCGACCTTGTCGCACTGGCCTGGCTGGGGCGCGGCGATGCCGGAGCGGAGGGTTGGCAGGAACTGCGCAGCGAAGCCGCGCGAGCACACAACCGGCGCACCGCTTCATATCTTCTGGCGATGCCGCTCCTACCTACCTACCTTCAGGATGCTCTCGCGGAACTTGGCCTCTCGTGCGAGGAGTTTGAGAAGGAAAGCCTCTGACAACGGACCGTTGCCTGCATTTAGCGAAGCGAATACTGACTGGACTTCCCTCCGTTCAATCCGGTTAAAGTGGCGCTAATCCGCCCTTTCCTAACCCGACACCGCAAGCGGAGGTGGAAGTCCTCGCGCAAAAAAATCACGCTTCGGCCGCTTTTCCGAACGTAATGTGCGGGAAAGGAATTTCGTGCGGCTGAGAGCTTGGTCAGGGGGCGGTACCGGACCTGCTGGAATGCGCCTGCTTCGTGCAACCGTGCTATCTGCGCTCGCGCTTTCCAGTGCCGCCGCATCCGAGCCGACGATCGTGGTTGAGGGCAATCGCCGCGTCGACGCGCAGGCCATCCGCGAACGCTTCCATCCTTCGTCGGACGGGCTGACCCCGGCCGCAATCGACGGCGCACTGAAGGAACTTTATCGGACCGGTCTATTTGAGGAAGTGAATATTATCCGGTCCGGCACGCGGCTTATCGTTACCGTCGTTGAAGCGCCGCTGATCGAGCATCTGCAGTTCGAGGGCAATAAGCAGGTCAAGGACAACGATCTCGCCAACGAGATCGGTCTCAAGCCACGCAGCGCGATGACCAAAGCGGCGGTGCGTGAGGATGTGGCGCGCATCGTTGAGACCTATCACCGAAACGGCCATTACCAGGTTGAGGTAAATCCGACTACGACGGCTCGTGGCGACGGACGCGTCGATCTTATTTTCGAGATCCGGGAAGGCCCCAAGACCGGCGTCAAGCGCATCGCTTTTCTCGGCAGCCACGAATTCGGCGAGTCGCGCTTGAAAGGTGTCGTCAAGACCACCGAGTCCGGCTGGTTCTCCTTTCTCAAGACCAACGACGTCTACGATCCTGACCGCGTAGACAACGATGCCGAGCTGGTGCGGCGTTTCTACGCGAAAAACGGGTTTGCCGATGCGCATGTGTCGGTGGCCGCGGCATACGATCCGGCCCAGCAGGGCTTCACCCTCACCTTCACCATCCATGAAGGCGTGCGCTACCGACTCGGCACGATCGAAATCCAATCCCGCGTTGCGGCGCTCGATGGCGCCTCTGTGCGCGATGTCATGCACCTCGCTCAAGGACAAGTGTTTGACGGCGAGGCGATCGACAAGGCGGCCAATGCGATTGCAGTGGCGGCCGGAAAGCGCGGATTTCCGTTCGTCGATGTGCGCCCCCATGCCAACCGCAACTCCGCAGCCAACACCATCAACGTCGTCTTCACGCTTGATGATGGCCCGCGCCGCTACATCGAGCGAATTAACATCCACGGCAATACGGTCACGCGCGACGAGGTGATCCGGCGCGAATTCGACGTCGCCGAAGGCGACGCTTACAATCGCGGCCTGATTGATGCCGCCGAGCGGCGTGTGAAGCAGCTCGCACCGTTCAAATCGGTAAAGATCATGGCCGAAGACGGCTCGACGCCGGATCGGGTGGTGCTCGACGTCGATGTCCAGGAACAGCAAACCGGCGATTTTTCGTTTTCTGGCGGCTATTCGACATCCGTCGGCATCATCGGTGAGGTCACAGTTTCCGAACGGAACTTTCTTGGCCTTGGCCAATACGTGAAAGCGTCTGTTGCGATCGGTCAGTACCTGCGCAGTGGCGGAGTGTCGTTCGTGGAGCCCTATTTCCTGGGCGAGCGCATGGCGGTCGGGCTCGACTTGTTCTTCAAGGAGACACTCACCAATCCCTACCAATCCTACGGCAGCGAAAGCTACGGCACAGGCATCAAAGTGGGCGCGCCCTTGATAGATGGGGTGACCAGCGAAGCCCGCTACTCGCTGGTCAACCAGAGCGTATCGCTCGATCCGACGCTGATGGCGTGCGTCCCGCCGAATGCCTCGACCGCCTGCCCGTCCGTTGCCGTCAAACAGGCCGTGCTCGATGGCCCCCAATGGGTGTCGACCATCGGATCGACCCTCGCTTATTCGTCGCTCGACAATCCCAAGAACCCGCATGAAGGCCTGCGTGCGGAACTCCGCCAAGACGTGGCCACTCTCCCCGGTACTGCGGATTTCCTGAGGACCACCGGGGACGTGCGCTACTACCATGATCTCGGCGATGATGTCGTCAGCCTGGTGCGCGCGCAGGGCGGATACATCATGCCTTATGGCGGGCAGACGCTACCGCTTATGAGCAGCTTCTTTGGCGGGCCGCAACTCGTGCGCGGATTTGCCGTCAACGGCTTCGGCCCGCGCGATGTCACGCCCGGCACCACCCAGGACAATATCGGCGGCAGCCGTTACTGGACGACCTCTGCGGAGCTGCAGTCTCCCATACCAGGGTTGCCGCCGGAGATCGCCTTAAAGGCGGCGGTCTTCGCCGACGCCGGAAGCCTGTGGGGTTATCGCGGCGCAACGTCGTTTCCGTCATTGTCGCAGTCGCTGACCGTTGCAGACTCGCAGCAGGTCCGTTCGTCCCTCGGCTCCAGTCTGATCTGGGACTCGCCATTCGGCGCCCTCCGCCTCGACTATGCTTACCCGACCAGCAAGGCCAGCACCGACATCACGCAGCGTTTGCATTTTGGGGTCGGCGCATTCTGAGGTCGTATCGAACCATCGTGGGGGGCTAAAGCGAAGCGTGCCCACTGCAGCCGCCAGTACGCATGGGGCTTTGGCCAACCTTTTGCGATTTTTCGGCTGATTCGGTCCCAAATCGGCCGTCCGGCTTGCGTTCGTAAATCACGGGAGCCATCCCGCCGTCCTTGGCCGGTTCAGAACGGCTTGGCCACGCCTTACCTGTGGCGGAGCCGCGACATTTCTGCAACACCGGGGCAAATAGTGCGCCCGGCCAACATTGGATCAATTTTGTGCATCTGCTCTTGATCCTGCCGCTTTGGTTAGCTCTCGCGGCGTGGGGAAGCACGTCACGAGCAGGTTTCTGGACTCATAGCATCGGTTTCGGACAGAGCGCGGGACCGGGGAGGGCCTTTTTGGTCCCGCAGCGTGATCGAGACCCCGTGCGCCGGCCAGACCACCAATGAGCTGCCGGAAGCTCGGTCCGGTGCCAACGGCTGAGATCGCACTCCCTCCGACCCCCGTTGCTTGTGGGGAGTGAGGAGTGGGCGGTCGCAGTCGGGGCAGTTGATGTTCGCATGGCGCCCGCTTCGCGCACGCTTAGTGTTGGAGGGGGACGCACATGACAAGTAAATCAATGACATTGACGGCGGCCTGCCTGCTCGCCGGCAACATGTTCGGCTGGCAAGCGGCGGCGATCGCTGGGTCTGACAATAGCAGCGATACTTACGCGGGCGACTACACGGGAGGGTCACTTCCGACCGGAACGTTTATCGCCTTTCAGTACGCAGGTTTTGCTCACTCCAACGCCTTCGTCGACACGTCAGGAAACCAAGTCGCGAACTCGCATGCCAATGTATGGGAAGAATTTACGAGATTCGCTTATCTCACTCAGCTCGGCGGGCATCCCTTCGTCATTGAAGCAGAGGTGCCGTTCGCAACACTGACGAATGCAAGTGTCCCGGGGTTCCCAAACAACGAAGCAGCAGGCGGGTTTGCGGACCCGGTGATTCACTTGACCTATTTTTTCATCTCCGATGCGCAAACCCAGCGCTGGCTCGGTCTCACAAATTACCTGTATGTGCCCTACGGAAACTACGATAACACGAAACTAATCAACGTCGCGACGCCGCATCAATTCACGGACGTTCCCCAGATCGGCTATACGGAGGGCCTCGGGAAATTCTCACCGGCTTTGAAAGGCTTCTTCTTTGATCTCGTCGCCAACGCGTCATTCCATACCGATGGCGACAGTCCTCTCAACTTCGCAAATACGCCCAGCATTTTGGGCCCCGGTACGCTAACTTACGACAAGTTAACTCAAAGCACCTCTTACGATATCAAAGCTTTTATGCGCTACGAACCCATGACGTTTGCATTCATCGCCCTCGGCATAGAGAAGTCATGGGGCGGCGAGCAAACCCTCATCAACGGCAGATTTACGGTGCCGGGGACGCCTATCGTTGTACCCCAGAACCCCTTGCCTTTTAGCGAGGATGATTACCTGCGGGGCCATCTGCAATTCCAGTTTCCGCTCGCTCGGGATTTTGCGGTCGCGGCCGACGTCTTTCACGACTTCACCAGGATAGGCGGGTTCAAGGAGGATATTGGCGCCGAAATTCGCCTGACAAAGTTCTTCTTTCCGCAGCCGCCTTCCAAATAGGCCGCCTCCCATCCTCGCTGATTTCAGCGACATGATAACGTCGGATGGGCGCAGAAGCGGCTGCTGTAGGGACGAAACCCGAGTGCGGTTGCCACGGGCCCCCTCAACAGCCGCAATGATTTAAGTCAGCACGAACCCGCCTTGGTAGGCCTGGCGGCGGCTGCAACTCGACATTTGTTGACTGAGCTCACAATTGCTGGTTGCTTATGCCCGCGGCAAAAAGAAGGACGATGGCTTGCCGGGGCCCTCATGCGATGAACGTTGCGGGCGTCACCAAATTCTCTCTCGACGACCTGAACAGCGGCCCGCTTTCCGCCGGGTCAGTTGCCGCATTGCGGACCCATCCCCTCCTGCCGGATGCGATGTGCGCGGCAGCGGCGGCGACCGTCGCGATCACGCGCAAACCTCCCTTGATCATCAGTGATCTCGGGCGTTTTGTCATCGGCAACCTTGCGCTCTATCTGCACTACTCGCGCGATCCAACCGACCCCTGTTCCGGGCTGTCGGCCAACCGCTTGAAAGCGCTCTGCGCTGGGCAGGAGGTCTGCAGCAAGGGGCGAGCGCTCGCCGTGATGGCCTTGATGCGAAACGCCAGCGATCTCGTTCCGGCGACGTGTCAGGTCAACCAGCGGCTGCGCTTGCTCGTCCCCACCGAGAAACTCGTCAATACCTGCCGTCAATATTGGGAAGCCATTTTTCGCGGGGTGGCAGTGGTGATCCCTAAACGATCGGATGCGATAGCCGCGCTCCAGTGCGAAGAAGTTCTAGCCGCCTTCTTGCGCATCTTTGGTGGCTATTTCTGCGCCGGCATGCGCATGTTCAAGCCGGGGACGGGGCTCACTCCGTTCGCCCAACGCAACGCGGCGCTTGCCATCCTTCTCAGCCTGCTGGTGGCCTCCGAGCAAAGCCGGAGGGTGGGTTCGGCGGCTGTCGTGCGGATAGCGATCGCGGAATTTGGGCGGCGTTTTGGCGTCTCTCGGCCGCAAGTGGTGCGGGTGCTGGACAAAGCGGTCGATGCGTCACTTATCGAGCGATGCGGCCGGGACGGCCTGGAGATCATGGTGCTGCCGCATCTACGGAACGTGACCGAGGACTTCTACGTCACGGCATTTCTGCTTTGCGACCACTACCTGCAGATGGCGCTGGATCAAGTCGGCCGCGCGTAAACCAGGACCGAAAAGCGACGTACCCGGTCCTTTTGGGCTGAGAGCGTCAGCGGGCACAGCCCGCTTTCCCCCTTTGCCTTTGACTGAAGCAATGCATATTCACGACTCCAACGTATCCCTACGATATATAACGCGGATTCCTGGGTTGACGCGCGCGGGCGAATATGGCTGGCAGCCCCCTATGCGCCAGCGATGAAGTCGACGACGCGGAACCGGAGATCCGTCGTCAAGCGATTATCGCAAGCGAGGCCTGACCGCGCATCCGCGTTGCTGCGTCGATGCTCAACGTCATTTCAAGCAAATATCAACAGCGTGGCGAGGATGCTGACGCTCGACGATTTGGGCGAGGAACGTTTGCGCGAGCTAGGCCTGACG
>JASHYD010000868.1 GCA_030043175.1 Xanthobacteraceae bacterium
CCGAGGCGGCTGTTTGCGGCGTGCTGCAGGCTGTGGAGAAATTTCAATCGCGCCAGTTTGAACCTCGGCCACTCGACTACAGCAGCCCAGGGGTGCGCGGCACCTGGCGTCCCGCCATGCGTCAGCGGGATCGTATGATCGATTGGAGGCGGGACAAGACGGATGCGATCGTCGCAAAGATCAATGCAGCTGACGGCACGCCGGGCGTGCTCGACACCCTGTTCGGGTCGCCCTTTTATCTGTATGGTGCACATTGCGAAGATCGGCTGAAAGGCGCGCCGGGCCAGCTCATTGCGCAACGCGACGGCGCCGTCTGCGTCGCGACGGTCGGTGGAGCCGTCTGGATCACCCATCTGAAGGCCAAGGATCAGGTCAATCCCGAAGCAAGCGGGCGTGCCACGGAAGCTGGCGAAGGTCGCAATGCAGAAATTTGTCCCGTCCCTACGATAAAACTGCCGGCGACGCTTGCGCTGGGCCCACGCGCCGGCAATCTCCCGTGGTCGCCTCTGCCGATCGACCACACGGCCGACTATCGTACCTTCCAGGAAATCCGCTACGAGGAAGAGCAAGGCGTCGGGCGGCTATTCTTCGATTTCTATAATGGGGCGATGAGCACAGACCAGTGTTATCGCTTGCGCGACGTCTTTCTTTTCGCCCGCAGTCAGCCGACACATGTGATCGAGCTGCGCGGCGGCCTCGACTTTTTTTCGAACGGTATTCATCTCAACGTAATCGAGGCGGCCGCCGACCCGTCGCTGGAATCCTGGCGTAACATCAACGCGATCGACGATCTCGTATTGGAAATCCTCAATACAATGTCGCATCTGGTTGTCGCTGGCCTGAGCGGTAATGCTGGAGCCGGCGGAGCGATGCTCGCGCTTGCAGCTGATTACGTCTATGCGCGCGACGGGGTCGTGCTCAATCCGCATTACAAGAGAATGGGCCTCTATGGTTCCGAATATTGGACCTACACGTTGCCAAGACGTGTCGGCGCCACGCAAGCCATTGCGATAACCGAAGGCTGTCAACCCATCGGAACAGCCAAGGCGAAGGCGACTGGCCTGATCGACGATTGCTTTGGAAGCGACGCCGCGGACTTCGGACGGATCCTGGCACAGCGATCCGAACAACTCTCGAGTCGCGAGGACTTCTGGCACTTGCTGTGCAAAAAACATGAACGGCGCATCGCGGACGAACGTGCAAAACCGCTTGCCTGTTATCGCGCGGAGGAACTGACACGAATGCGCGAGAATTTCTATGGTCCCAATCCTGCCTATCACGCGGCACGGCGACACTTTGTCTATAAAGGCCAGCCAGTACGCAAATTTGAGACGACCACGCCCGAAACTGGACTGCACTGGACTAGAGTCTTATGTGGCGCAATACAGCCTGTATACGAACGGCTTAGGACCGCAAACGCTAAAGGAGAGCTTTTATCACAAAACGTGCCGGAATCAGCGCGCCAATTTCTCATGCCGCACTCAGAGGGCATCATCCATTTGTAATGAGGAATTAAAATAAGCATCGGGGATTGGCCATACTCCTCGACTGTTCCGCAATCTGATATCTGAATAATCGGCGATTGTCGGCCCGGCAATGTCCCTCCGTGAAGCGCAATTATTGGTTGCGCACAAAACATGCGAAAGACGCAAGCTGCTGCAAGGAATTCAATAGCTTCGAAGATATTCAGGGCAGGACCTCGTCGCGTGGCAGAACCGCCACTGTTTCGAGACAACGTAGGCGACGATAAAAAAATCCGATGATGTGTAGTGTGAAACTAAGTCGGACCCGCTATTCGCGGTTGAGCAATCCCAGTCAACAGCGCGACAACTTCGGCTTGGCGTTCGCACCCGGTCTTCGCCAAAACGTGACGCACATGCGTGCGCACAGTGTTCAGCGACACGCCGCCTTCCGTGGCGATCGCCTCCGCAGTCTTGCCCGACGCGAGAGAGCGAGCGACGCGCGCTTCGGCAGGGGTCAGATCGAACAAGGATTGCACCAGCTCGACCGGCGGCGCCTGGGGCCGGGTCATGGGAGTGAGCGCCAGGACGGCGAAACAACGCACGAAAATATCGCGTGCGGAAAGCCGAATGGGAATGACATGCGCGACCATCGTCGCTTCGGCTTCGGCGTCGCGCGCCGGAAAAGAACGAACCTCTAGTCCGTTTTCAGAGTCGATCGTCGCGACTGCATCGCGCAACAATTGATCGGCGGCTTTGTCCTTCAAGGAGGCCCTATCGAAGGCCCGCCAGCGGACAAAGCCCGTCAACGCCTCGATCAGGGGATTGGCGGCTAAGACCTTGCCGGTCTCGTTGAAGACGAGCGCCGGAACGCCCAAGGCGGCGAGCGCTTCGCCGGCGACTCGGGCTCTTTCGAGTTGCAGTCGCGCCGAGATCAAGACGCTACGGGCGAGATGGGGGCGCAGTTCATCGAGTCTATCGGCCGAGGCGCGTTCGAAGGGACCACACTCCATCCGCCGCGACAAAATGAAGGTGGCGTTTTCGCCAGTCGGCAACGGGATCGCGGTGGCCATGCCCCACCCAACTCCCTCAGGACGCCAGACCTCCCGGTAAATCGGCTCGCGATCGAGTTCTTCGGGCGTGAAAAATTCGACGTCGATCAGAAATCCGGGGATGCGCAGCGCAAACAATTTCGAGATAATCCGTCCCCGCCATAGCCAGCCCTCCTTGACGAACCGTTCGGCGCGCTGGCGAGGCTCGGGCGAAGCGACCCAGTGCAGGACATTGTCTTTGGAGACGATCAAAGACGCTCCGGCGGTGTCGCCGATTCGCCCGATCTCGTCGAGTACGTCCGGCCAAGTTTCCGGCGCGAAACAACTCTCGTAGATCCTGTCGATGAGCTGCGCATCCATGGCCCGTCAAACGATCCCGCCCTGGCGATGCCGGAGTACGAATATCACGGGTTGCGGTTTCCCCGCAACGCCGCGGGCAGCGATTACGAAAGCAGCGTGGCCGGGTACGCATCTGCCGCATTCGTGCCATTGGCACATCCCTTCGCGCGTATGGCTGACATCACCGCCTAGGCGGCGGCGAAACGACCGCGCACCTTCGATTTCTCACCCCGGACGGGGTCGA
>JASHYD010000869.1 GCA_030043175.1 Xanthobacteraceae bacterium
TTCTCCCGCCTTTGGAACCGTGTGGAATACCCACTTCTGCTTGCCGGTACGCGCATCGAAGGCCATCACATAGCCTGGCGTATTCCTCATCGAATCGGGAATGAATCCCTCTTCAAGGGCAGGCGGGACAATGACGGTATCCTTAAAGACCATGGGCGGCGAACTGTTACCGATGCGCGTCACATGGTTGAAGTCGACGTTGAGCTCCTCCATGAGATCGACGGCGCCGTTCTTGCCGAACGTCGCCACCGGCACGCCGGTCGCGGCATTCAACGCCACCAGATAGAAGCCGGTGGTGACGACGAAAATTCGTTCCTCCCTGCCATCCGTCCAGTACCCGACCCCGCGACCGGCATTTCTTCTTGGTGCTTTGCGATCACGACCGCCTTCGTCCATCCCGGTCCACAGCCACAACTGCCGGCCAGTCGCTGCCTCGATGGCAGCCACGACCCGTTGACCGCCGGCCGCCGTGTACAAAACGCCGTTGGCCATGATGGGGGTCGATTCGCTCTTATAAATTGCCAGCGTGGGGTCGCCATTCCCCTGCGCGGTTCCCCCGAGCGACGACGGCGCAGGCCCGATAGCCGGCTTCCAGCGCCAGGCGATCTTGAGATCCTTGAAGTTACTTTCGTCGATCTGGTCGAGCGGTGAATAGCGCGTGCTCATCGGATCGCCATTCAAATATCGCCACTCGCCCGGCTTGCCGGTCACAGACGGCCCGGCCTTTACGTCCTGGCTGTGCACCGGCGACATCCCCGCCACAGCGAGAAACGGCACCACAACGAGGGAAATCAGAAACGTGAAACGCGGTGGTGCCATGCTTTCCGTCCGTTACCTTTTCAGTCCGCAATCGCAATCCTTGCGTCAGCGCGATTTTTGGTTGTCGCGTCGCCCGCCCTCGTGGGCCAATGCTGCGCAATGATCCGCGCGTAGGCCGTAAGGATCATGCCATGCCGAGCCCGACAGTCGTGCCCTCGTTTGATTCAAGCCGTCAGGACATGGTGACGGTTGGACTGCTCGCAAGCGCGCATCATGCACAAATTCGCACATAAATCATACCAGTGTTGGCTGAGATGAGGCAGGTGCCGGAAACGCTATTGGCGAGGTCTCCCCGAGCCATGTTGAAATGATTGGCTTATTCAGACTTTTTGAATTTCGGCCGAGCCGAACGCAACGATCCCGCGAAAGACGGCCCGGCCGCATTTGGCGTTGCCTCTGCCGTGGGAAACCCACTCGCATGGACGATGCCTGTGTGTTTGCGTCGCCGATCTGATCCCAGCGATCCCTTCGAACCTTCGATAGCGATGAGCCTACTACCAATCGGAGTACGTGCAGTGGTGCTGAGGAGCAACGGGGATGGCGGCCCGAGAGGAAAGCGAGATTGTGTTGGCCGGAATGGAGCACGATGAAGCGCCGGTCGATCTGAAGGCGGTGCGTACCGGCATAGGCGCAGCCCTGCAAGCGCTCTATTCTGAGATATTGCGGGAGGAACTCGCCGACCGGATTGCCGAACTGGTACGCCAGCTCGATCAACGACTAAAGCAGCTCGATCAGCATAAAGATACCGATGGTACGTAGCGTCGCTAAGTCCAGGCGGCGACGTGCTTGTGGATAAGACCAGAATTATACTTGACGGTTGGCCTCTGGCGTATCCGATTCGCGCATGTGTGTGGGGAGGCGGCCGTGCCACTCGATCCCTTCTTAGAACATGGCGCATTTGGACCCGAGGCAACTGCGGCGATGGGTGAAGCCTTTGAGGCTGCTTGCAAGGAGCTTCACGATGCTGATAAGAGCGAACCAGTTCGCAAGCTTATCGCCCGACGGATTATCGCCGCAGCACGTAGGGGTGAGCTTGACGCGGTTCGATTACGGACCGCGGCGCTAAGCCGGATTATCGTTACCCACATGTCGTCCGCTGTTTCGCGCTGAGGGATCTTAGTCCTCAAATGGCCGACGCAGCCCCGCGGGCTACTCCTCGTCTGGACAGTCTGCCGGTCAGCCCGGTTTGAGTGCCATGCACATCGCTTGCCTGCCCTAGCATCTCTCGCGCCTTGGCGATGCGCATACAGAGCACCCTGCGCCCGGCAAGCTCGCGTCAATCTGTCTGCCGTGCTCAGCCTTTGCAAAATTCACGACCAGCGACGGTTCGTCGAGCAGCTCGCCATGAGTGTACGAACGGGTGTACGAACGGGTGTACGATACGATAATCGAGAATGTCCCTACGAACTTCTCCTCCCGGCATCCCTCCACCGTGCGGGCGCCCTTCGAAATAGAAAAACCCGGCTGGGTCTTCTCGGCCGCCGCGGTGGCATCGGCCGATTGCCGACGACCTGAAGCCCTCAGCCTCCGGATCGTTCGGGTTAGCGCGGTCGCCGGGTCAGGGCGTGCCCGGCCGCGGCGGAACGCGCTTCTGCCGCCAGCCATCAGTGCCGGTGAACGAACTTGTGGAACCGGCTCATCCTCCCGCCGACGGTCTTGTCCTGATAGAGGAACGCCAGCTTGCGAGCCTCAAACTTGTTGAAGAACGCGTCCCAATCGACGGGATGGAGCTTTTCATCCTTCACCCCGAAATCGAACCGCAGGATGCCGGCGGCCTCCTTGCCGCGTTCGGTTCCTTCAACGCTGGTCGGACGACCGCCACGCTTCTGCGCCCACTCGCGGATGATCGCATGATCGCGGGTTGTCTTGCCTGCTGTCATGACACACCTCCATGTCAGCTTCCATGTCAGCTTCGCCAGCTCCCACGCGCTGCAAGGTCGATTTTTTGGAGGAATCGGACCCTAACGCGATCCGAGAAGTTAACGCCACCGGTTCCGCCAGGTTCCGTTCAAGGTTCCGCGGCGTCGGTGCTCATCGCATAGCGATCTCCAACCGGCTCTGTCGTTGATTGAGTTCTGTCGTTGATTGAGTTCTCCAGATTGGCGCGAGGCTACTTGCGACTGTGCGGAGATTAGCGATGAATATAAGGTGAAGGGCGAAATCGGCCATTGGTTGGGGTGGGCAACCTCAAACCCCTCCCCTGCCCTTTCGACCCAGCAGCTCCGTCCGCCGCGGCAGAGACGCGCCAGCGCCCTGCCATTTCACATTCCGCCAGAGTGACACGACTCGAACTGCTTCTACTCTTATTGCGCAAAACGAAATTTAGCCAAACGAAGGTTGGCCCATATTGGAGATGTCGCCATACCATTATTGGCCTCTCATCGGGATGGTGGCCTAACGCGTTTGGTGCGTTTTGGATTTAGTTTTATGGATCGTCCTGTTCATATTTTCGTTGGTTTTTCCTAATCACCTTGATTACGGTTGCTTTCCTCAGTTCGTGCGTATTATCTGATTGTCGTTTTTGCGTTTGCGTTTTTGCGTTTGCTGCGCTGGTGGCGACTATGGGTGGCGTGGCATTGGGGTCTGGTTACGGCCGCAATTTTCGGTGCCCTGGTTATCGTCAACAGCCTGGCTGGAGCCACCGGTGGAGCATAGAATTTTGCGAGACTTGTCGCTGCGCGAGCCGGCCGCCTGGGATTGATAGCAACGATGGGGCCGTTGTCGTGCCGATGCGGCCGTTTTGCTCCGCGACGCAGATGCCAGCTACGATGGCATTCGATTACGATACCGGTGACAAAACGAATATCTCATCGATCTTGAGGATCGAGTCTTTGGGCCGGTAGCGGGCATTGCGGCGGGCGTGATCTTTCCGGCCTCGTTGTTAGCGCGGGTGTGGCCGGTAATCTGTCGGCCCTTTCGATCCACGCCTTGTTCGTGACCTGCCGGCAGTGCGGCCGTGAGCGCAATGACCTGACGACCCCATGGTCCTTCGGCCCGTCATGCGCTGCAGCCGCTGCGGCATAGCTTGATACGACGGTGGAGCCGCATTTGACGCCGTGCCGGCGCGTGCTGCCGAGCGCGTCACCTCAGGCCATCCGTTGTGAAGAACAGACAGCGAACAAAATCAAGTGACCGATCGGTTCCGGTAAGGGAACCATTATAGGGTGTGGGCGTTAGGGTTCCGCGCCGGGCCCTTGATGACAAGTCAGCACCGGGCGCCGGGGCGCTCCCAAACACATGGCGACCGCGCCGGCAACCCAGACCGGGGAAGTGTGACTCGCGCGATATGACGGTCGCGTGGTATGAGAGTCGTGATATGACATATGAGATGCGAGATATGATGGTCTGCGTGCGCTAAATAGCGAGCTCTGACCAGCAGGAACGACTGATCTTCAAGCAGGGGAGGATGCCCATGAACAAGACTGTGCTGGCGATTATCGTCGGCAGCATGTTCGCTCTACCCGCGAGCGCCGACACGATTTCGGGAGGAAAGATCACCTCGGTTAATGCTGGAGGGGCGAGTGTGAACTACTCGAAGAAGAACAAGCAATGGAGATTCAGGATCACCGACAAGACCGTCATTCGGGTCGGAGGCAAGACCGCCAATTTGTCTGATCTTAAGGCCGGTCAACCTGTAAAAGTGGAATATCAACGTCAAGGCAATGCGCTCGCAGCCCTGACCATCATCGGGATTGGATTTTAGAAAACCAATCCTGCGCACGGTATCGACATCAGCTTCGTGGCCGGCCTTGAATTCCGCCGCGGTCTTCGCCGCCGCGGCGGCCTTATCCGGCGCTCGACCTCGCCGCGGGGTTTAGGACAAAGGGGGAAAGGCTTGCGGCAGAACGATTGAGCGCGCGGTCATGACGGACATGGCGAGGCGTCGCGATGTTGGTGGGAATGGAGCGCGCCCGCCGCTATCCATTGAATTTGCTCGGTTATTTCAGTTTGACGGCAGTTTCGGATTTCCCCACTCCACCTCGGGGTAGGTGCACGCATTCGCAGCTTCGGTTGCCTCCCACCGAAATACATCTAATCCGTGCCATGAGCGCGCTCCCTGACGGCGTTTGCAGCGCCCGGTCACGGGTGCGTGCCAGCGCCGGGATACACACCTAAGGACACCCGCAAAATTAACTGCCGCGTCTCCGCGGAAAACCGATTCGGTTATTTTTGCGGCTGTCCTAAGACCCCATTTGGGGGCATGTCGTCTGTGCGCGGTTGCGGCGTAACTTGCCTGCCAGGGTCGGCCAGGCCGGTGTCCGAGGTCCGCGCCCATCGTCGGGGCTCCGACCGTCCGACCATCACGCGCCTTGGGCAGTTAACACGGGCCGGGATCGCCAAATCGAATGCCGCCGTGCGGTGAGCCCAACTGGCTCGGCGACCGCTTTGGCTTGGAGACTGTGTCCAGCCAGGACAGGGCATGCGCCCTGATTATTCAAGAGCTCCCGTCGTCGCCGCCTAATACGCTACCTCCCAGAGGCCGACGAAGCCGAACAAGCTGATCCGCGGATGCCGTCGACTTTGTCGCTGGACACGTTATCGCTATTTGACGATTATTTTATCATGCCATGTGGAGCGCGGCCATGGACGTCGGCGGGTGGCTTCGCGGTCTCGGCCTCGGCGAATACGAGGATAATTTTCGACGCAACAAGATCGACGCGGATGTGTTGCCGCAACTGACCGCGGACGACTTACGAGACATGGGCGTTGTTGCCATCGGTGATCGCCGCAGGCTGCTCTCCGCCATTGCCGCTTTGGCCGGCGCAACGCCTTCCGCGCCTGCGCAAAAAGGTCCGCTGATCTCGGCGGAGCGCCGCCCAATCGCGGTGATGTTTTGCGATCTTGTGGGGTCGACCAACCTTGCGTCACAGCTTGACGCAGAGGACTGGCGAAACATCGTCAACACCTATCTCGACGAGGCTGCCAAGGCAATCACCGCCCTCGGCGGCCATGTTCCGAGGACAGTCGGCGATGGGCTGATGGCCCTCTTCGGCTATCCGAAGGCGCAGGAGAACGACGCCGACCGAGCGGTGCGGGCAGGGCTTGCGATCCAGCATAGTCTCGCGGAGATCAACGCCAGGAGAGCCAGTAAGGGCGCGCCGGAACTTTCCGCACGCATCGGCATCGAGTCCGGCACCGTGGTGGTCGACGCATCAGGCGAAGTGTTCGGCGAGGCGCCAAATGTCGCCGCGCGCGTGCAGGCCGCTGCGGCGCCGGGTTCAGTGTTCATCACCATGAACGTTCAGCGCCAGGTCGCTGGGCTCTTCATCGCCGAGGAGCGAGGCGCGCATCAACTCAAGGGCGTGTCCGAACCGGTCCAGCTCTTCCGCATCGTTCGCGCGAGCGGCGCTGGGCGTCGGGGCGGAGTACGCAGTCTGACGCCGTTCGTCGGCCGGGCGGAGGAATTGGGCCTCCTCGCACGCCGCTGGGAGCGCGCGCGCGCGGGCGATGGCCAATTCGTGCTGATCGTCGGCGAACCGGGCCTGGGCAAGTCGCGGTTAGGCGAGGAGTTCCGCGTGCAGCTCGCGGAGTCGCCGCACACCTGGGTCGAATGGAGCGCTTCGCAGCTCTTGCAGAACACGCCGCTGCATCCGATCGCCGAGTGGGGCCGCCAACGTTTTGGTGGCGCGGA
>JASHYD010000870.1 GCA_030043175.1 Xanthobacteraceae bacterium
TCGTCAACATCCTCGACGTCATCCTTGGCTACTGGCTCGACGACGGCCAGCACGTCGAACGCAACGAGCGCTGCGACGACAACAGGCGTTGGAGTTACAACAGGAACAACCACCACGGCAGGGGCGACTACCACGACCGGGGGGACGACGACGGGTGCAACGTCCGCCACCCCACAGACATCCACGCTGCCCTCGGCAGCAGGCCAGTGTGCAGTTTCCACCTCGACGTCGAGCTCTTCGGCTTCGGCCGCTGCGGTGGCCTCCGACGCGGTTCGCAATCAGGCGCTTAATGCAATCGGTAATACAGGACACGGTACCGCTTCTACTGGCTCGGCGGTCAGCACGAGCGCCGAAACCATGATACCGCTGACTGCCGTCACTCATACGGCACCCGGCAACATCCCTCTGGCGATCAACCACCAGAGTCTCTTTGTCGCCACAACGATCTCCTTTAACCTCGCAGCCGGTGCGGCGCTGAGCGACGCCGTGCGTGAGGTCAACGCCGCAATGATCCGCCTCGGCGTTCCGTCCACGCTCCGGGGTTCATTCCAGGGCACCGCCCGGGCCTTCCAGGAGTCGGTCGCCAACGAACCCTTCCTCGTCCTTGCGGCACTGATCACGGTCTACATCGTGCTCGGGGTGCTCTACGAGAGCTATATCCACCCCCTCACAATCCTTTCCACTCTGCCGTCCGCAGGCGTCGGTGCGGTTCTCTCGCTCGTGCTTTTGAAAACTGAATTCAGCATCATCGCCCTGATCGGCGTCATCCTGCTCATTGGAATTGTCAAAAAGAATGCGATCATGATGATCGACTTCGCGCTCGATGCCGAGCGTTCACGCGGACTTTCATCCCGGCAAGCCATTTACGAGGCCTGCCTGCTTCGCTTCCGTCCCATTCTGATGACGACTTCGGCCGCACTGTTCGGCGCCGTGCCGCTTGCCGTAGGCTTCGGCGAAGGCAGCGAGTTGCGCCGGCCGCTCGGCATCTCCATCGTCGGCGGCCTCGTCCTCAGCCAAATGCTGACGCTCTACACGACTCCCATCGTCTATTTGTATCTCGATCGCTTCCGGCTCTGGCTGCGCGAGAATTTAGGCAGGAATGCACGACAAATTATCCGAAATGAACCGCTGGTTCCCGGGGAATAGGCTCGGTGTGCACGCGGGGAAGTGATCGCTTCCGGGGCACGCTCGGCAATCCGACTACGGCAAATCGCTCGATTCAATTAGACAGCCATGCCTCGGTCAAGTGATGACAACCATCGCGTAGTGAGCTTCCGGCCTCACCGAGCCAAAGTGAGGAAGACTGCCAGGTGGCGCGAGCCTATCCATGACGGGGACTCTGGTATTTTGTTGAGCCTCGCTAAATTCGAACGCGACGACCGAGAGGACGATTACCGACACCGCATGATCATGAACGGTCTCGCATTCGTCATCTTGCTGGCGTTGATAGTAATTGGCGTCTGGTTGGCCGATAACGTCAGTGATCAGCATACCCTCGTGCGCTCACACCGCTCGATTTCAGACCCAAATTGGATTGATCTCACAGCTTAATGCCGTGGCAAAGTTGGTTGAAATTGTTTGGGGCGAATCTCCGGCACAGTGAGGGTAGCTGTTCATGGTGGTGTATCGGCTGATCGATAGAGCTTGCTGGCAAAATGTCTGCCGGACATCGACCTTGCGCGTGCTGCGAACACCGGCGCGTCGGTCACCAATCGCGCCATTTAAAAGTCAGCCCCCCCGTAATGCGGCGGCCCAATACACCATCTCGGCCGGGCGGGACAGGAGCCTGGGCAGAGCGATGAGCACACGGTAGAAACCACTTTGGCCTAAAACTGGTCGAAATTCAGCGCGAACGACAAGAGCCAGGGACCGTGAAGACTGGCGGCCGTCCAGCCCCAAGCCGGTCCAACTGAATACCGGCGGCGGAGGCGGTGGCGCCTTATACGCTGGCGCCGGGACCGGCATGTCGGCCGCGAACGCCGTTAGGGACCGGGTGAGGGGCGCGGACGTTGGCGGCTCCATCTTTGCGTTTGCGTATGACCTCTTGCTAATTTCAGAGACTGCAAGGGATCGAGTGGAGCGAAGAATCGTTGGGATCACCAGATGTAGCGGGGCAAATTGCGGTGCAATTCGCCCAAACATGGCAGCCAGACGACGCGGACCACAGAGGAATGGTGGCAACGCTCTTACATGCGGGTTTGGAGCCCGGCTTAGAAAAGTACCGAGTAGCCAGCCGGAGAGTTAGCGTTCCAGCGGTTCCATGACACGATCGATAACGAGCTTGGCCCGGAGGATCATATGCGCTCAACGGATGACTTGGCTCGAGCGTTGGGCGTGTAAGTTCCCTACCGAAATGCTCGCAGAACGCATCCGCGTCCTCCGGCTTGAGGAAAACAGAACACGACGAACCGGAGATCATCGCGGCGCAAGGGTGGACCGCTCGCTTACCGGGCGGCCCAGCGCCCGTCGGCAAGCGCGTCCCCGACGGCCAGTACAGGAAACGTAATGTCGCGCCGGTCGAAGAAACGCCCTTCGGAACTTTTATTTGTGGTTTCTCATGCAGGACAGCATCGAGTAGGGCGGAATGGAGTTCAAGATCACCGTTGTAATTAATGTAGCCAACTGCCGAAACCTATTCATAAGTGACGCACGCGGAGCGCGTTGTACAACCCGGTCCGCGAGCGTTTCTTGGCTTACCTTCGCGATGACCGACTCTTGCCTTCCGTCCGTGCCGAAATTCGCCAACAACAGCAGAGCCCGCGCTAGACGCTTCACTGGCGGCAAGACGGTCGAGGTTGTCCGCATCACGATTATGGAGGGCCGGCCGGCGGGCTCTCGAAGACCTGCGGCCACGAGACTGAGGTCAATGCCGACGCATAATCACCTCGCATCCGGTGCACCCAAACAGCAATGCTGACCGCTATCACCAAAAACAGCGAGAGCGCCGCCGCAAAACCAACCGGATTTGCATCCATCTCAACACCACTTCTCAAATCTCCCAAGCCCCGCCTGCGCCGCGAAGGGCACACCACATCACGCTCTCGGCCAACAAGACGGCTCCAGGAACTACGACCTGGTTCGCGGCTTTGCGGACACCATTCATCGGTGGCGCCACGGTGGGCCTTTACGCGGTCTTCGGCGAGGCCTCAAGCCGAAGCTGGGAGACTATTCGCATTTGCCCCTTCTTCGGGGACATGGGCCGACCGATTGCTTATCGACAAGGGTAACCGAATTGTAACCGTCATCCCCTTCTTGGCGCCCTCGCTGGTCACCTCGACGGTGCCGTTGTTTGCTGCCACGAAGGCGTTGGCGATCCAGAATCCCAGCCCGAGGCCGGACGTGACTTGGGCGTGTCGACTCCCGCGGAAAAATTTCTGTCCCAGCAGCTCCCGATCATCAGCGTCGAGGCCAGCCCCGTGGTCGGTGACTGAAACGGCGAACTGGCTGGAGTCGATCTGACCGCGAACACTGATGGCTGATTCGTTCGGCGAGTATTTCGCCGCGTTGTCGAGAATTTGTCCGAGCGCCCGCTCCATCAACACCGAATCAATACGCAGGAGCACGAGTTCCTCCGGCAACGTCACCTCGACGGTGCGGCTCGCCAGACGGTTGCGGCAGCGCTGTAGCGCGGCATTAACGAAGTCAGCCGGTTCGGCCCATTCGAGTTTCGCCTGTAGGCCATTGCTGCTGATGCGCGAGGCGTCGAGAATGTTCTGGATCTCGACATTGAGCCGTTCGAATTCCTGATGGATCAGCACCGCAAGCTTTTTCAGGCGGGCATCGCCGGCAATCTCCGGCGCCAACGACAACACCGTGGAGGCTCCGAGGATCGAAGACAACGGCGTGCGCAATTCATGCGATACGGAACCGATCAG
>JASHYD010000871.1 GCA_030043175.1 Xanthobacteraceae bacterium
ACGTGATCTCAGCCGCTTGGCCGTGCTCGGCCTGCGCGCGCGCCCCGCGAAACCTGTAGATCCACGAGAAGGGTGATGAAGCCTACTTTGGTCCGAATCCTGGCGCGTACACGTCGGCCGTTGCGACAGGCGTCGCAAGCTGGAAGGCGCCCTTGACCATGTCGACGGGGGCTTCGATGCGCGCCGGGTCGATTTCACCCAATGGCTGGCCGGGAATCTGCGCGAGTTCGGCGACGGCCTCAGTTTCCTTCTTGGCAACGGTGGCGTCCACCTGGGGGACAATTTTCTGCATGATTGCGTCTGCAGCCGCCGGATCAGCGAAGGCATCCTTCATTCCGCGGATGGTCGCCGCGATGAAGCGGCGCACGAGATCGGGCTTGCTCGCGATCGTTGCATCGGTCGCCACGATGCCGCTGCCGTAATAACTTAACCCCGCATCCGAATAGGCGAAGCGTACGAGTTTGCCAGGCCCGTACTGAGACCGCAGCAGCGCTTCGCCGGGTGTGAATTGGCCGACACAGGAGACCTTGTTGGTCGCGAGCAGGACCGGCAATGACTCGATGCTCGCCAGGACCCACCGGACCGTTCGAGCATCGATGCCGGCTGCTTTGGCGAAGGCCGGAAATAAGGTCGGAACCGAGGCACCGGCCGTCGTGCCGATCGCGTTGCCCTCCAGGTCCTTGGGCTTTCTCAGGCCGGAATCTTCGCGGCAGAGGATTGCCTGCGGCGGTTTGCAATAGGTGATGGCGACTAGCTTGACCGGGATCTGGTCGTTGGCGCGCGCCAATATCAGGTTACCGAGGTCGGCGAAGCCGAACATCGCATTGCCGGCGCCAATCTGGCGGATCGCATGGGCGTCGCCTTGGCCGCGTACGATTTTCACCTCGAGCCCGGCATCCCTGTAATATCCCCGGCCGAGCGCCACAAAGAAATAGGCATTGCGGCCGTAATAGCCGAAGTCGGTGGTGAACGTGACCCTGTCAAGCCGGGTCAGTGTCTCCACGCGCTCCGCCGCCACGCGCGAACCCAGGGCCTTTGCTTTTTCGTACCAACTTTGACCCAAGGCGACGTCCGGCGTTACTCCCCCGGTGATGCTCGATTGCCTGAGCGCCTGCGGATCGTAAGTGTCGGCGAGCGCCAAGCCCGGCAACGCCCCACCCTTCTCCGCCAGGCGCTGGTTCATCAACCGGGCCCCGGAGGTATCTCCGTTCGCCAGCAGCTGGGCACCGCTCTTCATCATCGACGCAAAAGCCCCCGGCTTAGACTCGGCGCGTGACAAGACACTTCTGTCGGCCGATCCGGCAGCAGCGTTCGGACCTGCATTCTGAGCTGCAATCGTCAACCTAGCGGCTTCGTCGGCCTGCTGGGGCTGTATTGCACCGACCGTAAGCTGCGCGGACACGGCTTGAGGCGATGCGGTATCGCGTGACTTTTGTTCATTGGCCGCCAGCACGATCGCGTTCGCGCCGGCGATCCATGATGCGGGCTCCGCAGATAAAGGATAGGCGGCCGACCGCGTTGACGCCGATGCCTGCAGCTGTGGCTGGCTGGCCGGGGATGCCTGCGGCGCCGTGCTTGAGGGAGTGGAACCCAATCGGTAGCCAACGACACCGAGCGCCATCCCCAAGGCGATGCCGGGGAGCGACCCCGCCAACCTGTATTTCAAACCCGCTGAAGGGGCCGGTGGCTTCAAAATCCCGTCGGGCGCCAGCGCAAGCTTGTCGCGCAACTCGGCAAACGCAACATCGCCGGCGAATGCTGCGCGTTGCTTTGACCCTCTCCAGGCCAATTCGGCCGCTGCGGGCGCTTGGCCCAACGGTGTGACATCACTCTCTTCTGGGATCCCACTCGGATTTTCTGGCGTCCCACCCGGATTCGGCTCTGGTTCGGCATGTCGAACCTTCTTCAGCGCGTAACCCGATGGTCCGTCTTTTGACGGCCTGTCGTCTGGCTCTCGAACCGGCCCGATCATAAATCCCTTCCCCGGTTATCTTGATGCTGGTTCGTATCGCGACCACTCGCCGGCTGTCCACATCCTAAACACCTGGCATCAAGAATCTTGCGATTGCTGCCCAATGCGAGCCGAAACCGGGAAGTCCTCTCGAAGTGGAAGCGGCCCCAACTCTCTTAAGCGACGTACAGCGAGGCCGCCCCTTTATGCAGCCGGCCCAGCAGGCTCGCGCCCCAATTCTAGTGGTTAAAAAGTTTCAAGATGCATCGCTGCGTTATTTTGACGACATTATGATCTTTCTTGGATCGGGAGGTGAGCATCGACTCGGCTTGTTCACTTGGCCACGGCGGCTGCGCTTTTTTATTTCGCTCGCTCATTGTGTGCCCCAGCGGCTCTACTCGTCTCCTAAGAGACCAAGCGCTCGCAGCACCTTCTCAAGCTCATGCCGGCTCCCCCTGCCAAAATGGGGGACGCTCAACCGGGTTCTCCGCCCCTGGATAGCAGGGGCGTCTTTTAGAGATGCGCACCATTCATTCATCAAAGAAATTTCATCATTACCGGAATCGGAATACTGCAGTCGTTGAAATCTGCGCCATTCGGCGAGGTACGATAAGCGAAGAAACTACCCCCCATCTTTGAGGCATTATTGCTTAATGCCGGCGTCGAAACGCGGGGGGGCGGCTGTGGGCGCGCTGCCGCTTGCGGCGATCAGTGTGTTGGCCGGGATCGACAGCAGGCGGTGGGGGCTGCGGTGATCGCGGATTACTGCGAGCGGTTGACGCCGCTGATCCGCGACATCAATCCCGGCACGATCGCGTTTCGCTGTCACGGGCCGATATCGTGACGATCCCAACCGTTGGGAGATCGTCGAATAGTAGGGATCGCAGGTGCGCGGTCGGTGAGGCGGTAAATGTTTCACGGATTTGAGCGTCGAGCGCGTCTGTAATAAGCCGGGGTTTGTCAATCGGTTTGATGAAAAACAAGCCCTTGTGACACGCTGCGCAATGGTTCCGCGCCACCATTTCGCCATCAACCTATCGCGCGCATGAACGAGCCGTTCTGATTAACTTAATGGCCACTGCGGCATAGGTCACACCGTCGGGCTAATGACGCCCGATATGATGGAGTTAGTTGAATGGGGAGACAAATGTCGATGGCGAATAAATGCAAGTTGACGATGGACGCTGGCACTGAAGGACCCCCAGCGCGCCTCATCCAAGTCACGGACGCGAAGCAGGGAGGAATTATGTTTCGAACCGTCGCACTAGCATTCATGGTGTCGCTTGCTCCGGGTTTAGCGCATGCGCAGGGGGCGAGTGATGTATGCGATTGGCACGACCTCAACAAAGTACATACTCGCGTGAATGAGGCCGTCAGTGAAATGGCACGCGCCCGCGCCGCTAACCATTATGACATGGACGGGCATGGCCTAAAGGCGGAAGATCTGCTCAAACAAGCAAACGATCAACTGGAAAGAGCTGAGGAATCAGCCAAGGCAAACGGTAACGGCCATTGCAAGAAGACAAAATAACTGGGGCATTTGCTGCAGAAGCTGCCTGAGTTTTAAGCCCGCCGGCCACCCCGGCGGGCCTTGCTTACCTGGAGCTATTGACCACGGCGGCAGAAAATTTCAGTTTTACGCCGGAAAGTAATTGTTTTTCAAGACTTACATTATGACCGAGATCAGGATGGAAACCCTGGAGAAACTGGTGGAATACCTCGTGCTGGTCGATTATCCGATCGCGAGACGGACACTGCGCGCCGACTACATTTGGACCGAGCAATAATCCCGCGAGCAAGGGCGTGCGAGACCGCGATGTGGCAGCCATTCGATAATGGACGAACGATCGGAAAATCCGGCTCGGAGATGGGCGTCATTCTGCTGGACGAGGAAAACGTCGACGGGGCTCGGATCACTCTCGAACGCGACGGGTTCTGGTTCCGGCGCGCACCGTTCGCGATCACCTGGGGGATCTACGGCTGGATGGTGCACACGCGCTTTTTCGCCAATGAGCAGGATGCGCGTCGCGACTATGAAGACATGAAGCAGGCGCTCAACAGCATTATTCGAGCCATCCCGCTAAAAAGCGACCCGAATCGCGACGCGAAGATGAAGACCACCATTCAAATGATCAACGAATTCGTGGAGCAATATCCATGAGCTCGCGCCGACGAGCGATGTTGCGTTCACCCGTCGCGACAAGATGACGGCATCGAAAATGTTCAAGGAGGCTGGTACGGTCCCACGAGGCACTTGAGCTCCGTTCCGGGGGCACCAGGGTGCTCTCTCCTGGACAGGTCGGACGCCAGGTTAAGCCCGACGGCAAGGTGCCGTCCTCAGGGGTGACGAACGAAGAGCAAAGACTGATAAGAGAAGCTTATGAGATCCAAGGTGGATGTGTGACCGGCACCGGGCTCGTCGCTTCAACCAATTTGAAAGGATTTGATGATTCCCTTTGGTCGGGATTCGCGCGAGGAGCGCACCATGGCGGGACGAGCACCATCTGTGAAGAGATATGTTGTGAGGCTGAACAGCGAGGAACGCGAACAGCTTCAGGCTCTCATTCGACAAGGGAAAGGTCCGGCGAGCCGGTGGCTAAAGGCGCGGATCTTGCTCAAGGCCGATGTCTCCGAGGCCGGTGAGGGATGGAGCGACAGCAGGATTATCGAGGCGCTGGAGACCAGCGCATCGATGGTCTACCGGGTGCGCCGGCAACTGGTGGAAGAAGGCCTTAAGGCGGTGATGAGCCGAAAGCAGCGCGCAACGCCGTCCGTGCCGCCGATCTTTGACGGCGAAAAGAAAGCCAAGCTGATCGCCTTGGCGTGTTCCGAGCCGCCCAAGGGACGCGCGCGCTGGAGCTTGCGGCTGTTGGAAGAGAAAGTCGTCGAACTCAATATTGTCGAGCGCGCCAGCGACTCAACGATCGGTCGCGTTTTAAAAAAAACACTCTCAAACCCCATCGCCGGCAACAGTGGGTGATCCCGCCAAAGGCCAACAGCGCCTTCGTGGCCGCGATGGAAGACGTATTGGAGGTCTATACGCGACCGCACGATCCTGAGCGGCCGCTAGTTTGCCTCGACGAGAGCTCAAAGCAACTTATTGCCGAGACCCGCATTCCCGTGCCGATGAAACCGGGCCGCCCGGCCCGTATGATTACGAGTACGAACGCAATGGCACTGCCAATCTTTTCATGTTGTTCGCGCCGCTCGAAGGCTGGCGCCACGTCAAAGTTACCGATCGCCATACCGCGGCCGATTATGCCCAGGTCCTGAAGGACTTGGCCGATATCCATTTTGCCGACGCCAAGACCATCGTGCTCGTCCAGGATAATCTCAACATCCACTGCAAG
>JASHYD010000872.1 GCA_030043175.1 Xanthobacteraceae bacterium
ATGCCAATTTAGTGGTGTCAGCAGACTGCTAATTTATCTTCCCTATAGTCAACTAAATAACGGCATCAACGGGACAAGGGGGTATTCGAAACAAGGAAGCGTGTCATGTTGCGGATTATACTGTTGGCGGTCCAGCCGCAGTGGTCGCGCCAGTTGCGATGACGACCGATGCGATGGCTGGCTCTTCAACATCCAGCGAAACCAGGAAACAGCACGTACGCTCGCCAGCGTACTTTGCACCGCAGCATAGCACACGCCGCTCACCGAAGATTCACGCATGCGTTTAGCAGCCAAGCGGGGGCATATGATCCGGTCCTGCCAGAGGTGTTGGCTTGTCGTGGGCAGGGCCATGTTTACGTGCCGCGCAAGGGCATTGCAGGTAAACCCTGCGACCTGCCGGCGGGAGCGTGCGCAAATGCGATGCGCGATGTTCAGTAGGAGGGATCCGCTATTTTCGCCCTCGGGCTCTCGGCCATCGTACGCGACCGACAAAAGCACGAGGCTCCGAGGCTGAAATAACGAGTGCCGGTAATCCGGGAGGTTCCCATGAAAGCACCAGTTGAATCAGCTTTGGTTCTAGTGCTCGGAGTTTCGATGGGCGCGGCTTGCGCCGGAACGTGGTTTGGGACTGCACGAGCCGCCCAAGCCGGCGCCACCGAGCCAGCTCGGCCTGGAGCATGTGGTGCTGCAATTGCGCGACTGGAAACTGCGCTAGAGGAAGCGCGCAGCCAGGGGCGCGTTGTGGCCAGTGCACGGGAGTCTGTCGCTGCGATGCTACATCATCAGCCGACTCGCGAGTCTGTGAGACAAGCGGAAATAGAATCCGTAAAGAGGGTAGAAACCTCGCTCGCAACCGCAAGGGATTTGCGCTCCGAAGGCAAGCGTTCGGAATGCGTCTCCATGCTTGCCAAGATCGCTTTACCCGTCGGCATTCGCTGATTAGCAGCATCCTGCCGTTGCAAGGATTTTTTGGAACGGAAAGGTCCGAATCGGTCGTGCTGACCCTCGCAGCTTACGGGTGCACGCCATAAAGGCCGCGTCTGCCGACCGATCGGACTGTGGCGCCGGCGGCCTAACGGTGTTGCCTCCAAACAAGAGGACACGAACATGAGGAATTCGGTAATTGCCGGATTGGCATTGGGCGCTGCATTCGCCGGAGAAAGGCCCACGCATACGTAATACTATCCGTGGTGCATCATAGGAGACACCAGGACACCAGAGCCGTTGATTGCGTGTTTTCGAGCCGGGAACAATGTGCTCGGGATGGGCGCAATCGCGGATTTCGCGGCTCACGCAAAACCCGTTCTACAGGTCATTGAGCGAGCCTCGGCCAGGCCGAGGCATGGCGCACGCAAGTCGCCCACATCTGACACGAAACAACACCGCGGTTGGTCGTACGGAGGATAGCGATTGGTTTGTTGTGCGACGGTTATCCGCTCTGGCCAAGCGAAGCTGATATTCCCTACCTGACTGCAGTGTGATTGCGTTAGGGCCAGTTGCAGCCCTATTATGGCCCGGCCTCGGGGCGAGCGGGACTGGCCATAACTAGGAGCCTGACATGATGACATCCAGGCGTTTCTTTTTAACCACAACGATGGCGGTGAGCCTTGCCGGGCTGGCGATGCTGCTGTCTTGCGCCCACGCGCAAAACGCCGTCGCGCTCGACAGCGACGATATCGGCGGAACGGTCACCGGGCCATCCGGGCTGGAGGCGGGTGTCTGGGTCATTGCCGAAACGACTGATCTGCCTACCCGCTTTGCCAAGATGGTGGTCACCGATGATCGCGGCCGCTATGTGCTGCCGGATTTGCCGAAAGCGAAGTACAAGATCTGGGTGCGCGGCTATGGCCTCATCGATTCGGCCCGCGTTGATGGCGAGCCGGGGCAGCATCTCGACCTTACCGCCGTATCCGCGCCGAATGAAGCCGCGGCCGCGCAGTATTATCCGGCGATCTACTGGTATTCGATGATCAAGATCCCGGAGAGGACCCAGTTCGACGGCGAACACGGCATCCCGTCCGGTGTCACCCAGCAGCAATGGCTGACCACGATCAAGAACCAGGCCTGCGTCGGCTGCCACCAGCTCGGACAGCTGTCCACGCGGACGATCCCGGCGGCGTTCGGCAACTTCAAATCCGGCGAGGACGCCTGGATGCGGCGCACCCAGTCCGGCCAGGCGGCCGAGCTGATGGTGAACCCACTCGCGGGCGCGCTCGGCGGCGCCCCTTACAAGTACTTCGGCGACTGGACCGATCGCGTGGCAAAGGGCGAACTGCCGCGCGCCAAGCCGGAACGGCCGCAGGGCGTCGAGCGCAACATCGTCGTGACGACCTGGGACTGGGGAGACGAGCAGCATTATCTTCATGACCTCATCGCATCTGACCGCCGCAACCCGACCGTAAACGCCTACGGTCCCTTGTACGGTTCGACGGAATATTCCACCGATAATCTGCCGGTCCTCGATCCCAAGACCAACACCGCGACGGTATTCCACGCGCCGGTGCGCGACACGAGCATGCCGGAATCGCTCGGCCCCGGGCATGCCGCCATGCTGACCCCGATGCAGCCTTCGGCGTATTGGGGCGACAAGAAAATCTGGGATTCGCGGGTTAACAATCACAACTCGATGATCGACCAGAACGGTCGCGTCTGGCTCGCCGCGGCGATCCGTGGCGCCGACAATCCCGCCTTCTGCAAGAAGGGCTCCGACCATCCTTCGGCCAAGCTGTTCCCGATCGAGAGGAACGTCCGCCAGATCGCCATGCTCGACCCGAAGACAGGGAAATACACCTTTGTCGATACCTGTTTCGGCACCCATCACCTGCAGTTCGGCTACGATGCCAACAACACCAT
>JASHYD010000873.1 GCA_030043175.1 Xanthobacteraceae bacterium
GGCCCCAAAGGGCCCCGCAAAAATCGACTCGCAGGGCCCGCTGGCAGCAAGGGGAGCATTGGTGTGCAATGCAGCGGTGGGACCCGAGCAGATGGGACCCTTGGCCTCAGCCAACAGCGCCTCCGGCATGTCAGAAGCAGAGGCGACAAATTTTCTAACCCGGGTGCGCAGAGAAGCTATGGGAGGAGCACGCAGCAGCGTTTAGTCGCCCTTGCCTCCCTTCGGTCGGCTCGGGTCCCCGGCGGTTTAGGCCGTTCTGCGTCGCCTCGACACGAAGGGACGATATGCCCGCTTCCCGAGGCGAAAGCGGGCATGTCGGCCCAACAAGCTCACCTTCCCGTGCGCGCCGTGTAGGATTTACTGAATCCATTGCGCAGGTTTGTCATCGTGAATTTGCCGTCCACCGCGACCGAGGCGGTGATCCCGTAGCCTTGGCAGTCGGCGGTCTCTTCGAAGTTCGCGATCTGGTCCGGCGTAGTGTTGTGGGACGGGTCCTTGTCCAGCAGCGACAGATGCCCTTGCCAGATGTCTTCGGTACTCGGAAGCTTGGCATAGCGCAGAAAGGTAACCCGTTCGTAGGGCGCGAAGGTCTTGCCCGGAATCGAAATCGGCTTCACGCGGTCATCGGCTGCCCCAAAGCCCTTGCGGGGACCGTTGTTCACGACCACGACCTGCGGCATGATCGCGCCGATGAAGCCGGGAGCGTTGGCGCCGTCGCCCGCTCCGTGGCGGCCGGTCTGAAAAACAGTCACTTGCCCCACCTTGTTGATCGGGCAGGCGAGCAGCATTTCCGTCCCCCAGTCGATATCGATCGTGTTGAGGTAGGTGAAGCTGTTGTACGACACCAGCACGCCGACGGTGCGCTGGTTCTCACCGGCGGCCGGTGTCATCTGGGGCGCGTCGGCGCACAGGGGATTGGGTCCGCCGCCATTCACGGGCTTATCAATAAACTTCGCCTCCGAAGCGACCACGGTGACCTTTACGCCGCCCTTGAGCGCGATCTCGTCGCCGGGCTTCACGATCACACGGTTGCTCCCCGCAATGTCCTTGTAATCGTTAAGCCGGCCGCGATCGACCTCGTCGACGACGTCGCCGTGATCGTAAAACTTGCCAATCGAGATCATCTTGGAGAGCGCACGCAGACCGCCCACATGGTCCCCATGGAAGTGGCTAATGAGAACGTGGTCGATTTTGCTTAAGCCCGCCTTTTGAGCTGCAGCAAAAATGCGCTTCGCATCTCGATCGGCATCCGGATAGCCGGTGTCAATCAGGAATGTTTCGCCTGCCGGCGTGACCATCAAGGTGGCCGCACCGCCTTCGGTATCGATCCAGGTAATATCAAAATTCTTGACCTGCGCTGCGGATTCGTTGGGCATTATCATCACGCCCCAGACCGCCACGGCCAAAGCACCAAGAGCAACCCCTGTAAGAACTCGCTTCATGAGACCCTCCCGCTTTCTGACGTTCTCGCGAATAGTCCGAGTAGCATGCTTGCACAGCCCGTGCTTCCCGGACAACCAATTGGCCCAGATATCGGCCTTTGGCTACAACCTTCCGTCCTGGGCCCTGCGTTGGGTCACACGTTGGCGTATCCGTGTTGCGGCGGGTGAATGACTGCTGGTGGCCCATAGCCACCGTGACCCTCGACCGGCTGGGCACGACAGCTGGGCAATCGTGAGGCCGAGCCATTGTCATCGGGTCCGCTGACCTTTTCCCCTAATGACCAGCCCGATAGAGGCGCATCGAGACCGCGCCGAAGCCGCGGCCGTCAGTGTGATGGCGAGCCGATCGCAGGTGAGCACCATGTGCGCGATCAGCCACCGAATCACCTTCTCGCTATCCCCGCCGACTCCGATCAATTCGGCCGAGTACCACAATGGCATCGCTGCTGCGTTTGGGGGCCTGGGGACAATGGCGCGGACGTAGGCAAGAGCGCGCACGTCGGGCCACTTGCCCCGCTGCACCATCTACGTCCTACGAGACCAACTCCCAAAGTTCCCGGCCAAAGCGACCCCGGTCGGGTGCGCTACGGAGAGAGCACACAGCAGTATTTGGCCCCCCTCGTCGCAACTGAGGAAGCTGTAACCGGCCCGATCCGGCAGGGGCGTTGTGCCCCCCTTGAACTCACCTTGGGGGCGCCCCTACAGCGGGCTCCTGCTACCGCCCGACGGAGTACTTCGTGAACGCGCCACCCGCTTGGGCTATCGAGTTCGGCCCTTCGGCGGCGTAGACGTTGCCGTCGGCGTCGACGGCCACGCCTTCGCCCGCCGTGCCCTGATAAACTCGGTCGGCGCGTTCGAACGGCGGGATGAACCCGGTGACGCGGTCCTCGTCGACCGGGCCGATCCGGACACCGTCACGCCAGTTCGGGTGGTTGTATGGGCTCGACTCGGAGTCGATCACGTAGACCGTGTCGCCCCTGATGAAGAGGCCACTGGGACGGCCGAACATATAACGCGACTCAAGGTACGTTCCGTTCTGATCGAAGATCTCGATGCGGTGGTTGCCGCGATCGGCCACCCACAGGCGGCCTCGCCCGTCGAACACCAGCGCGTGCGGCGTGCGGAACTCGCCATGACGCACGCCGATTCCGCCCCACGACTTGTTGAACTTCCCATCGGGCGAGAACTTGCTGATGCGCGAC
>JASHYD010000874.1 GCA_030043175.1 Xanthobacteraceae bacterium
TGAAAAATCGAAGCGCAGAAACAGGAGCAGCGGGGAGGCCAGAGCCACCGCGAGGAGCGTACCCCAGAGGATTCCCGTGCGGTGGCGATCCAAGAACCGATCCACCGGCGCAAGCACGACAAATCCCATCGCACGCGGCTCGCCGGGAGGATTGAGGATAGCGAGAAGCGCGGGCAGCAGCGTGATGCTGGTGAGGAAGGCAATGATCATGCCGATCCCCGCGATCTGCCCAAGTTCGGAAAGGCCGCGATAATCGGTCGGCACGAATGACGAAAAGCCGACCGCCGTTGCCACGGCCGCCAATGTCAGCGGCGCACCCACCTTCAAGGCACTGCTATGCAGGGCGTCAAGCAGTTGTGGATGCTCATGCCGCTCAGCGCGGTAGCGTATGCTGAATTGGATCGCGAAATCGACGCCAAGGCCGATGAAGAGTACGAAAAACGCCAGCGAAATGAGATTTAGCGTGCCAACCACGAGCAGGCCGGCGGCTGCCGAAATCGCAAGTCCGACAATCAAGCAGACACACACTGCAAAAATGAGCCGGAATGAGCGCAGGGCGAACCACAGAATAATCAATACGGCGGTCAAGGACAGCGCCAACTGCAACCCGGCATTCTCCTTGATCATCCCAAATTCATCGTCCTCCATGGGGATGCGTCCCGTCTGACGCACCCGCGCCTGGAACTGCGTACCAAGCCCCAGTTCCGATGCCATCCGGGTGATCGCATCGGTGGCGGCCCGCCCTGGTTCGAGCGCGGCGAAATCGAGCTTGGGTTCGACCTGAATAAAGCGGCGCAGCTCGTCTGGTGTCGCCGGCTTTCCAGCCGACAGCGCCTGCCAGGAGAAGCTCGCGGGGCGGCCCTCGATCACCGCCTGTAACGTGTCGGCCGCCGAGGTCATGGGCCACGACAGGGCCTCGAGCGTTAACTTCCCGCGGCTGACGCCCTCCAGCGCCAACGACAGTGCGTCGAGAATGCCCCGCAGGGTCGGATCGGTAGCCAAGGTTTCAATGAGCGCATCGGCGCGACTCAAACCCTCTGTGGCCCGCTCCACTTCGGCAAGCGGCAAAAACAGCATGCCGTTGCGTGCAAAGAACGGCCCGCTGCCGGCCTGCGTCGCCACCGGGAATTGGTCGGAATGCGCCTCGAGAGCAGTCTTAAGCTTTGCCGATGCTTGATCGGCGAGCTCGGGCGTCGGCGCATCGACGACAACCAGAATGGGACGCGCGCGAAAGCCTTTCGCATAGGCCTGCGCGCGCTGGGCCCACGGCAGATCCGGCGAAATCAAAGCGTCAACGTCGGTCTTGATCTTGAAATGTGTCGCGGCGAAGAGGGCACCGAGGATGCCAACCGCGAGCGCCAAAGCGATAACCCACCACGGATGCCGCGTGCATAGGCCAACGATCCGTACGATCGACGATCTCAGCATGTTGATTGCAGCGCTTCAGCGGCGGCCCTCGATCACCTCACGGCAAACCGAACGCAGTTTTGCAATGTTCGTCTTCAGGCACGTGTAAATCGCTTCGTCCTCGTGTAGGCCGTGGCATAGCCGGACAGCATCCGGTCGGCAGGCCCGCTGCTGCTCGGCTGTTCCCTTGTGGCCGCCCTCCTGTGCGTAGCCGACCGACGACGCCACAGTGATTGCAGCCGTCAGAACGAAAAAATATCGGACCATGCCTGCTCCTACTCCATTGGCGACGTCATCCGGTCGCCGGGCCGCGCGATTTCAAGACGAATCGGCCTGCGATTGGGGCGAAAGCATGACCGAAGCGGCCGTCTGTCGGCTCATTCGCATGCATTCGCCATTTCTCAAGAACGCTGTAGTTGTCGCCCGGGCTGAGCGCAAGCCAAATTCCAGGCCCGCCGCGCCGAATAAAAACCGTCTGGACAGAAAAGTCCTGGATTGGCTGGCGCTCAATCCGCGCCAAACGAGCGCAGGCCCGTCAATCCATCGCAAGCATCATACTTTGGTCATGCGCACGAGCTCTCCTATCGTGGGCATGTTCTCGATTGCCCACAGCTGTTCCAGCAACGCGTCGATGCGATTGGCGGCGAGATGTCTGCGCGCCAGCGAGCGAAATTCCTCCTCCATTTCGGCGTCGGTCATCGGGTTTTTCGTGTGCCCGCGGTGGTACTCGACCCGCACCGCCTTGCGCTGTCCTGATTTGAGAACGATTTCGAAATCGCAGAGATTGTAGTCCTTTTCGTGCGCATCGGCTTCCGCCGATGGGATGCAGCGCACGCGGCTCACGAGATCGAGCAGCCGCGGATCGTGCAGGTAGGGATCTTCATAGTACTGCCCGTCGATGGTGCCAAACATCAGCACGATGGCGGCCGCATAAGGCATGCTGTGGTCCGCAGTTTCGTGGCTTTGTGGCCGCCACTTATCCGGACTGTCGGCCATCACTTTGATGGCGTTGCGCGATACCCGGATATTGACTTCGTCGATCTCGTCCGTGCTGGCAAACAACGATCGTACCTGTGCTGCGCCTTCCGCGACCGTTTGCGAATATTGTCCGAGCGGAAAGCGTTTTGTGAATGCCTTCATGATGCCGAAGGTTTCCCCGAGGGTTGGCAGAGTGAAAGCCTGATGACTGATCGTGTTGAAGAACCCGGACGGGCCTTCGAACACGTGAGCCGGCCCGGTCATGCCGGCCTGCGCGAGTTCGGCCGAGAAGATGGCCTTGCGGCTTGCCTCGGCGGTGGCAAAGTCTTTCCAGTTGGAAAGGGTGCCAACCCGGCCCTGATTGATTGCGGTGTTGCCCCCGACAGTGATGCCGATCGCATGGACGATCTGTTCCTTACTGAGCCCCATCAGCCGACTCGCCCCGA
>JASHYD010000875.1 GCA_030043175.1 Xanthobacteraceae bacterium
CTTGCAGTGATGCAGTCCGATACGCCGCAGCTTTGCGTCATTTCCCGCTCGCCCGCGCGCGATCGGGCTATAAGCTGTGACGGAGATGCCGTGGCGCCGGCAGGCAGCGGCCACCTTCGACTGATCGAGGTAGGGGTGCCACTCGATCTGGTTGGTGACGAGCGGCTCGGTGGCAAGCCGCACCGCCTCCTCGAGGAGCGGCACGGTGAAGTTCGACACGCCGATATGCCGGGTAAAGCCCGCGAGCTTCATCCGGCACAGCGCCGCCATGGTCTCGGCCAGAGGAATGTGTGGGCTCGGCCAATGGATCAGCAGCAGATCGAGGTTGGAGAGGCAAAGTCTGGCGAGACTTTCCTTGGTCGCGCGTTCCAAATCGGCAGGCGCAAGATGATCTGGCCATACCTTGGTGGTGATGAAGACGTCCTCGCGACTGACGCCGGACGCGCGCAGTCCCTCCCCGACCTCTCGCTCGTTGTCGTACATCTCGGCGGTGTCGACATGGCGGTAACCGAGCCGGAGCGCCAGCTCGACCATCCGGGCGCAAGTGCGGCCGCGCAAATCCCAAGTGCCGAGACCGATGGCCGGAATGCGAGCGCCGCCGGATGTCACGACAGGTATGTCCTTCATTCTAGCCCGCCCGACCTGAGATCATCGCCCTGCGCGCCGACCGGAGAGACCGGCGCTATGCCCGCAGCCAACGCCGGCGAGCCCCATCAATGGCCGCTGACGGCGAGATTTTCAAGTGTGCCACTGACTTGACGGCATACAGCAAGGTAGGGCGCAATAGAGCATTTTCCGATACCATCGTACCGGAGGAAAATGCCAACAGCGAAGGGAAGACCACCATGAGCAAATTCGTGATCGCGCCGCACTTCAGGCTGCAGGAATGGGTCGCCGAGGAAAAGGGCTACTTCGCCGTTGAGGGCCTCCGGTACGAGTTTCGCGAAACCATGGATTCGCAAGACGCCAGAAGCCACCATATCGGCAATCAGGTCGGCGCCTATCAGACGCTTGAATCGGGCCGCACATGCAACGTCAGCGGTGCCTGCCACTGGACTATGAATGTTGCGGCTTCGAACGGTCACGGCAAGCTCTATGCCGATTGCTATTCGGTTTCGCCTTGCGCGGTTTTCGTTCCGCCGGATTCGCCCGTGACGTCTCCTTTCGATCTTTCCGGCGTCCCGATCTCAGTCGGCTATCAATCGGGCAGCCACTACGCGACCATTCAAGGGCTGGAACAGTACCTCAAGCCCGAGCAGATCAATCTGTCGTTCAACGACGGCCTCCTGTTCAGTCGAATGGAATTGCTGATCGACCGGAAGGTGCCTGCCGCGTCGCTGTTCAGCGGACCGTATTATTTCGTCGAGCAGTTGGGCTTTCGCAAGATCATCGATACCACCTTCATGATGGCTTCGATGATCACCGGTACGCCGGACCCTGAGGACGTCCACAAATACTTCCGGGCTTTACGTCGGGCGCAGCACGATATCGATCTGCGCCCGGAACTCTTCACCCATTATTACAAGAAAGAATTCCCGCTGCGCTTTCACGACCAGATGGACACGCGCCGATGGGGCCCGGGCGAGCGCCTTGTGTTCGAGCCGTATACAAGGGAAACATTCGAGGAGTCCTTCGAGTGGATCGCGCGCCATAGCATCTTCCGCCGCGAAGAAATGGGAAGCGGAAGCTACGAAAATTCGATCTTCATGCCCGCCGCGGAATAGCCTCTGCGCATTTTCGATTCGATTGTCAGGCATGCCCACCATTCCATGCGAGGGGCAAATCATGCATCTCAAGCTCAGACCTTTGCGGCCGATCACACGACGGTCGCTGCTGGGTGCTGCGACGGTCCTTGCAGCAGCACCGGTGCAGGCTCAGACGACAACACCGATGTGTCCCATCGGGCCGCCGCCGCATGCCAGCGGTCCGCGCGTGTGGATGGACATGGATCAGGTCGAACTTGATGCCGCGTACGACCAGAGTCTCTATGCGCCGCTGCGCCGTGAGATTACCCGGCGCCTCGCAACCAACAGCGAGTTGGCGCGGGCGCGGCTCGGAGCCCCACGCCGCGAAGCCTACGGCGCCACAGCAGCCGAGAGGCTCGATATCTATCGCACATCGCGTCCCAATGCTCCGATTTTCGTGTTCATCCATGGCGGTGCATGGCTCGGCGGGGAGGCCAAGAACTACGCATATGCGGCGGAAATGTTCGTCAAGACCGGTGGCCATTTCGTTGTGCTCGACTTCATTGCGATTGAGCCCGCAGGCGGTGACCTGGGCATGATGGCGGATCAAGTACGTCGCGGGGTCGCCTGGGTTTACAAGAATGCGGCCGATTTCGGCGGCGATGCGAACCGGCTCTATATTGGCGGGCATTCCTCGGGTGGCCATCTGTGCGGCGTCACGCTGGTCACCGACTGGCAGAGGGAGTTCAGCCTGCCGCCGGACATCATCAAGGGCGGGCTTTGCATGAGTGGAATGTACGACATGAAGGCGGTGCGGCTCTCAAAACGCCATTTATACGTCAAGTTCACTGACGAAATGGAACAGACAATGAGTTCACAGCGCCATCTTGACCTGTTGCGGTCGCCGGTGATTGTCACATACGGGACCAACGAAACGCCTGAATTCCAGCGCCAGAGCCGCGATTTCGCCGCCGCGATGCACGCGGCACGCAAGCCCGCCGAGTTGATCGAGGCCGCGAACTATAACCACTTCGAAATGATCGAATCGCTCGGTAATCCCTATGGCCCGAACGGACGCGCAGCCCTTGCGCTGATGAGGCTTGCACCTGCATAACCCAGTCCGCATCGTTGTGCATGCGCCCCGTCATGCCCAGTGCCGGAAAGTCGGCACGCGCCGCTGGCGGCGCGCTTCTCACTTCGGCGCTTGCGGGAAGTAGCGTGTATCCGGCGGCGACTGGCCCTTCTTGATCGGCATCAAATAGCCGTCCCAGCTCAGCAGATAGAATTCCTTGCCAATGGTGGCATAGGTTGACCTTGATCCTTCCAAGCAGCTTATCGTGGACCAGTTCGGATATTTGTTCGCGCCGCGCCGGTACGTCTTGTCGACTGTCCAGGGCCGCGTCAACGCGTGATCGATTACGGTGATTACGTCGTGCAGAATATTTGGGTCCTTCTTATCAAGAAAGATCCTTTCCTTGAACGTCGACTCGTTGTCGAGGTCGAGCGGAAGGCCCGTGGAGTCATAGACCCGAGGTCCCTTGAATGGGCCGCGGGTTTCGACTTCAAGCACACCGTAGACGCCGCCGCCCTCCTCATCAATCCACTTGCCTACGGAAAAGCCCTGATACGTCGCTTCCAGGTCTGCCGGCCACGGGCGTCCATCCGTGAAAACGCGACGCAAGTCGCTTCCGGCCGAGATATAGGTCGTTTCCGGCGTTACGATGTATTCGAACGTTCCAATCGACATCATGGTCGGCATGCCAGCCGGCAGGCAGGAGGCATGATCCAGGAACAGGCCTTGACCGCCGAGCGCCTGGTCGTCCAGGTTTTCCCGATAGATCTTCTTGTATTCTTCGGTCAGCGGCGCGTCCTGACGCCGCCCATACGGTTTGCTCGGATCGAACCGCAGTTGCTGACCTTCCATGCGGGGGACGATCGCGGTCCATTCGCCTTTCCAGTTCGGGTATTTCTTGTCCTCACCGCGGGCGCCGCCAGCCGTCACAATCAGTACCGTGGTCAGTCCGAGGACCCCAAACGCGCTTCGATAGAGCATGATCATCCTCCCGGGCGTCGGATCACGTGTCTGTCGCAAATTAAGCGACTGCAAGCTAACATAGCCCGTACGAGAGGCAATCGACGACGTAAGTGCGTACATCGAACCAGGGCTTCTCGGGCGAGCATTGGGAATGAACTGCTCTGGCGCGATAAAGCGATGCCCCCAGCGCCTTGGTGTCAAGTCAACCCCGCAGGGGCCCCGATTGAGGAGAAGGTCTTCGTCCGCGTGATTGCCATCTGGGCATGCCGCGCTGCAGAATTTTTCGCAGCGGACCGCGAGCATGCCGCCCCTTCCATACCCACATATAAAGGGTGTAGGTTATGCGAGAGCTGGCAGCGCAACGCAATAAGTCGCGATAAAGCGGGAGGAATAACAATGGATTTGCAATGGAAGAATTTGCCTTTGGTATTCACGTTTGCGGCAGTGGTTGCAGCACCTGCCTTCGGGCAAGCGGTGGCGCCCACGGTTGGACCAGGCAGCAGCGAGGAGGAAAGCGCCGTAATCCCGGATTTCTCGGGGATCTGGGTGCATCCGCTTCCTGGGTTCGAGCCGCTGGCATCGGGTCCGACGGCGCTGGTCAACCGGTCGCGCCGCGCGAACGGTACCGGCGACATCCTTAAGCTTGCCGGCGATTACACCAATCCGATCTTAAAGCCTGAGGCGGCGCAGGTCGTGAAAAGTCATGGTGAACTCGGGCTCAATGGCATAGGCGATCCGAACCCACGCAACCAGTGTTGGCCGGCAGGGGTGCCTTTTGTTTTTACGAATGGCCCGACGCAGCTGCTGCAACGGCCGGACAAGGTCACCATCCTTTATGGCTACGATCATCAAGTCCGCCACGTGCGCTTGAACCAACCTCATCCGACGCAGGTGACCCCGTCCTGGTACGGCGATTCAGTGGGCCACTATGAAGGCGATACGCTGGTCGTCGATACTCTAGGCATCAAGGTCGGGCGGTATTCCATGGTCGACTGGTATGGCACGCCGCATACCGAGGCTCTGCATGTGGTCGAACGATACCGGCTGCTTGATTCAGAAGCCGCCAAGGACGGGTTTGCACGCGATGCCAAGCAGCATAACGTCGCCCAGGGGATGAGGACCCCCAATGATCGGGGCAAGTACTTGCAGCTGCAATTCACGGTCGAGGATAAGGGCGTATTCACGATGCCGTGGACCGCGACCATGACTTACGGAAGTCGTGGAAGTGACCCCGCCGACTGGGCGGAAGAAGCCTGCGCCGAAAACATCCAGTGGTACTCGGGAAAGGACGCCGATGTGCCGCGGGCGGACAAACCGGATTTTTGAGGACGAGAAAACTTTAAGAGAGAATTGGTAGCGGCGCGCGGAATGGGCCATACGCTCGAGCGCGTCGCCTGAGCACCAAGTTTTCAGCGCGCGAAAGCTTCGGCAGTGGAGATGGCGTGAGCGCGCGATGCATGATCGTGATATCAACAGCGCTCCGAATAAATTGCTGGGGTGGAACGTCGCCCCCCGGTAGCGGAAATCCCCGCCCTTCAGGGCGGGGAAGCCGTTAGTGCGTAGCAATCGCCTCTACCTCAATTTGAAATCCGTAATGAAGACTGGGCACGGGCACAACAGCGCGTGCCGGCCGTGCTGCCCCGGCCCATTTGGCATAGATGGTGTTGAAGGCAGGCCACGATCCGATGTTCGTCACATAAACCCGCACCTGGACGAGCCGGT
>JASHYD010000876.1 GCA_030043175.1 Xanthobacteraceae bacterium
GCAGGCGGCACCGGCAGGCGCTGGCGCAAGAGGAGAGAGGCGTATGGCTTTGATCACCAGCGCTATTTCTGAGCAGGGCCTTCCTTGGCCATCAACCGCGTGTGCATCTGTCGTATTCGGTCATCTGGCGGTCGAACGCGTCCTCGTAATTTCAAATCGAAATTTGCGTGGCGTAGTACGTTTTGCTGAGTCACTACCTCGCGGACCTCAAGACCTGATGCCTTTTGCATGAACCTCTCAAAGCTTCTCAAGATGGTGATGCTTGGTATCGCGGGGATTGCCTTGGTTGCTGGATTGGCCGGCATGGCGCTCTACAAGACTAATATGTCAGTGCTGGGCCCCCGAAGATGGCTAGGTCTTTATATTTTGAAATCTATTTCACCTCATCAATATATTAGTCTGGATGGTACGCGCATTTACTATGAGACATACGGAAATGGTCGTCCGGTCCTTGTACTGCACGGTGGTTTGGGCTCAATCGAGACGATGAACAGACAGATTAGAGCGCTCAACTCCCAGAAATTCTGGGAGTTAAAACTCCCCCGCCGCCTCCTCTTTATCGACTTCTCGCACCTGATCCAGCCCATTGGCCTGTGATCCATCGTAAGGTCGTCGAGATGTGGCAGACGCAATCCCACTACACTACAAGCGATCTTAGCCACATCGAAGCTCCAACACTCGTTATAGCGGGGCAATCTGATATCGTCAGGCGTGATCATACCGATCAACTCGCTAAGGCTATCCCGAGGAGCCAGGAGCTCATCATCCAGGGGGCGGGACACAGCGTGCCGTCGCGACCTTGAATTGATCGCCCTTACCGGCTGTGAGCCCTCGATCGGATCGGTACCGCAGCTATCCAAGGTACTACAGACCAAATGTGGCTTTAGACGGTGGATCGCGGCGCCGAAGCCGTCGCGATCAATGCGACGGCGAGCGGGTCGTGGCACAGCGCCATGAGTGCAATGAGGTCTTCGGGAGGTGCACGCGCCACACCGCTGCAACGTTATGGGCACGTTGACCGAGGGGTATCAGGGCGCATCTTTTCGCGAGCCTTGTGGAGGGCATCGCTCCGGAAGAATTTCAATACACGCTTAGCCAGGTGTGCCCCGACAGGCGATAGCTGTACCGCCTTGCGAAGCGGTGCTGTGATCCGCCAACTCGTCGAGGCCGAGATCGCGGCCAGCCGTTGTTCAAGTTCCTGGGTTCGCGCCGCCAGCTGTTGTTCAAGCTGGCGGATTCGTGCATCAGGCGGGCACAGAGAGACCTGCAGTCGCCGTCTCGCCACCTCGCGACCTTGTGCGTGCGGCCACGCATGGAACCGAGATTCGTAGTTGTCTATTTGCAGGACTTGGGGGGATAGGCCCGAACGCCGGAGTGCGACGTTAATCGAAAGTTGGTCGCGACGGGAGTAGCGGTGAACGTGCGCCATCCATAGATCGAGGGTGGCCTGGACGGTGGCGATGCGGTGGTCACGCAAAAGGAGGCCGTTCCAGTAAGGCCTTTGTTGAAGAACATCAGGGCAGTCAATCATATAATGATTGAGCTGCTCAAAGACGCGGCTCTGATCGTCCAAACCAAGCTCCGCGACAACCAGAAACTCGTCCAGCACAGCCTCGCGATAGCTGTGTGCTGGCAGGCAGAAGCCCCTCCCCTTGTCGAAAATCTCAAAGAGACTTTCGGGTGGCTCCTTCAGCAAGACGCCGTTGTCGATATAAAGAGAAGCGTCAAACTCGGGTAGATGAACGTGCGGCCGGATTTTGAAATCGCGCTGACTGCGGATCGGATCCATCCCGAAGATGGGTGGTACATGGCGCATCTCCCAGCTTTCGCCCCGTAGGTTCGGGTCGTCGGTCAGACAGATAAAGCGGATTCGCGACTTCGCTGCAGCGGGCTGCTCATTAAGTCGCTCGTACGCTCCAATAAGGGCAGTATAAACGCACAAGCGATCGTCACTCACGACGGATTCCCAAATCAAACTGCCACAATCAGGGATAGGTTTTGCGAGCCGCGGCTTCCTTGCTCCCCAGATTTGCCACAACTTTCCAGATTCCTCCATACTTTTCTGTCGGCCGGCCTCAGATTCGCCCGTCGTGAGGCACCGTCGGCGCCATAGCCGAATTCCTCCGCAATCGCCCTGGCCGCTACGTTCAGACCAGGTGTTGAAGGTGGCGTCTGACGTAGGTGATCGCCGTGGCGAAGCCGCGGCTGTCAGCGCCATGGCAAGCGGGTCGCTGTGCAGCACCATGAGGCCGATCAGCCATCGGATCGTATCCCGCTGTTGGTATCGCCGCCATGTCCGCGGTCCAATGCCGGCGGGGACACGAAAACGGGGTGGCTCCAAGAAAAATGACCCCGCTAAGTAGCGGGGCCAAGTCGAAAGGAAGTACGATACTCACGAAGGCAACGTGCCTTGAGGGAGAACGATCCACCTTCCGCCCTGCGATGTTGAGCCAAAGATTTGCGTTAACGCGCCAGAGGATTTGATCCGTCGTATCCGCGGCAGATCTACTTATCCGAAGACGTTATCCTGCTCGTGGCCGGAATTCCGTCGCCTGCGCCAACATAAGGACGATCCCGCCAACCTGTGGCAGGAACGTCCTGAACAGCAGCTGGATGGCGGTTGCGTCCTTGACATAGCAGAGCTGGTCGGTTTCGAGCGATGAGATGAGACTGGAAGATCGCCGGCTTTGCAGGCGAGGACTGAGGTCACCGCAGGTCGTAACGGGGCTCGTCCGAAAGTGTTCACCCGGATGGCCCAGCGTCAGCCTAAAACGAAAAGGCCCCCCGGTTTCCCCCGGGGACCCGGCACTCTCGGCGTAATCGCCCCTCTTAAGCGGCACCGAATGGCCTCGATTTCTTCAACTAGCCTTACGGACCGGCATCGACAAGGCATTCCCTGGGCCAGCAGTCTTTGCGCCAGCCGAAACGGGGATTAAATCGCGGGTCTGTAACGAAAACAGACAAAAAATCCAATGTTTACAACGCCTCTGGCGACCAGAAAGCCGCCTCTTGAGTGCCGCTGAGTTGGACCTACGTGGAGCCGACCGAGCCTTTACCCTTGTTCCTCGTCCCGCAACAGCCGCGATCCCATTGCGATCCCATATCCATCAGCGCGGCCAATACGAATTCTGTATACGCACGGACTCAAACGACGTGCCCCATCGGCGGCCAGTTCGTTAGTAATTCTCGTCGTCACGGTGTTGCTCCCGCCACTCCTCCACGTCCTTGGTGTATTGCGCGAGCCACTCATCAAGGAGCTTGCCTTTATGCTGCCAATAGGTGCCCGCCTGGATGTGTGGCCACGCTTCCTCGTAAGGCATGGCCCGCTCGTGACGGGCACGCCAATGGGCGTCGATCTCATCCCAACCGTTGCCCCTGAAGGCGTGGCCGCATTCCGGGCATCGCTTCATAGCCTCCCTCCCATCCGCTCATTATCTACGCTCTGCCGCTTGCGGGGCTTCTCCGCGATCAAGACCGGATGCGTCTTCGATAGCTCCGCCATGTCCTTTAGGGGCACGTTAACGCCAAGATAGGCGATATGATAATTCGCGCACCTCACCTCTTAAAGCCTCCGGCTCTGCCGGAGGATGTGCGCGTGCAAGCGTGTTCAGTTCAGGGAGGTGCAAATCCTCCTC
>JASHYD010000877.1 GCA_030043175.1 Xanthobacteraceae bacterium
TGAGAAGGCGTCGGTCTTCGGCAGACGGAAAGACTTGATAAAGGGCGCCGGCCGCGTGGATCGACGGATTATCCAGGACGAAACACAGATGCGCTCCGCTTTGGAAAAGTGAACGCCGCCGAGTTGGCGCACAAGCTGCAGGAATATGCTGGCGTAGCGGGCGCAAGCTTTCGACCGGCAACGTCACCTGGCCAGACTGCAAGCAAGTGTGGCGCCGGATACAGATGGTCACATGACTCGCAACGTGTTGTCCGTCGATGGGCGAGATCCAGAGTGCAATATTCTTGTGCCTTTGATGCGTAGCGGCCACCGGCCCAGTCCGTCGCCAGCCTCCGATGTCCGCGCCCAAGTCAACTATCCGATACAGATCGCCGACAGAGTTGGTGCGTCTCGCCGCTGCAATGGATCACCGTCTGCGGCTGCCACTGGCGGCAAAATTGTCGACTGGCTGACGGGCCGCCTTCGCGTCCCGGCAAGTTCATGACGCGAAGGCGGATAGCAAGGAACTTCCCCTTGCGGCGGGTCATAAGCTCGTTGACCTATCTCAAGGTGGGCGGCGTCAAGTTTCTGCACCTATATGAGGATTGGGACGCTGAACCATCCTGCAATGATGAGGTATCACCTTGGCTACCATCCCTTCACTGACGATATCCTCTGATAAGCTGAGCTTCATCATTACCAAGGCGCGTGAGTTCGACGCCAAGGACATCGTCACCGACCCGGACGATTCCTCCAATGCCGCCGATGACGGAATGATGTCGGTGCTGGAAGATCACCCCGACGATCCCGTGGTCCAGGAACTGACCGCCTTCATCCGCGCGCTGAGTGAGGACGAGCAAATCGACTTGGTCACGCTTGCGTGGATCGGCCGCGGCGATGGCACGACAGAGGATTGGGACGAGCTGCGCAGTGAGGCCGCGCGCGCACACAACAAACGCACTGCCGCTTACCTGCTGGGCATGCCGCTCTTGCCCACTCAACTCGAGGACGGCCTGGAGGAGTTGGGAATATCGTTGGAAGACGAAGATTAACTGCTACGTTTACAGCCGTCGGACCGTGTGAGCTAAACAGACTGGCAATTGTTCACCAGTATGCCTTTGATCAAACGCAACTACGCGAAAGGGCTTCAGAGTTGGTCTTATCAGCATCACTTAGCTTTCCGTCGCTCCATGTCTTTTGACGTGCTAGCTCGGCACATCAGGGATGTCGCCATGATCGATGATCAAGCCACGCTACCGACAGTCGACATTCGCGAATTGACCCGCCGGTTCGGCAACTTTGTCGCCGTGGACCGCGCCAGCTTCACGGTTGACCGCGGCGAGATTTTCGGCCTGATTGGGCCGAACGGCGCTGGCAAAAGCACGCTCATCAAGATGTTGACGAGTTTGCTGCCACCGACGTCGGGAAGCGCCACAATCGTCGGCTACGACATCGTGCGCGAGCCTGCAGCGGTCAGGCGCCACATCGGTTATGTCCCCCAACTTCTCTCCGCTGATGGCTCGCTGACGGGGTACGAAAACATGCTGCTGTCGGCCCGACTCTACGGCGTGCCACGGCGCGAACGTATTTCTCGCATAACCCGCGCGCTGGTCCGGATGGGTCTGTCGGAGGCTGCCAACCATTTGGTCGGGCACTACTCTGGCGGCATGATACGTCGCCTGGAAATTGCGCAGAGCCTTCTTCATCGCCCCAAAGTGTTGTTTCTGGACGAACCTACGGTCGGACTCGATCCCGGCGCACGAGAGGCCGTTTGGGACCATGTGCTCGATCTGCGCCGCAGCTTCGGGACCACGATGATCGTAACCTCCCACCATCTGGACGAGATTGACGAGTTTTGCGATCGGATCGCGCTGATCGACGGAGGCCGAATCGTCGCGATCGGAAAGCCAAGCGAGCTGAAGGCGAGAGTAGGTCCCAACGCCACGCTCGATGATGTTTTTCTTGGACTGTTAGCAGCGAAAGGCGACTCCGAGTCAGAGGGAGGTTACGGAGAGGTTCGCCGCGCGCGGCGGGCCGCCCGTGAGCACGGATGACCTCGATCGCTCATTCGCGTGCCGTCGGTTGGAGATTGCGTTCATGTCTGATGGGGATGCCGTGCCGGCAGCCGTGGTTGACCCGGATTATTTGACTCAGATGTGGGCGATTACCGCAGGTGAGGTGCAGAAGCTTTACCATGATCCGCTGGAGCTTATAACGCGGGCGGCGCAGCCGGCCCTGTGGTTACTTCTGTTCGGCGAAGTCATGGCGCAAGTCCGTGGCGTATCACCGGGCGACCTTCGATACCTCGATTTTCTTGCTGCCGGTGTCTTGGCCCAAAGCGTTCTGTTCGTTGCAATCTTCTATGGCATTTCAGCGATTTGGGAACGCGATCTTGGCGTGCTTCAGCGCTATTTGGTTAGCCCTGCACCGCGCTCAGCACTCGTCGCGGGCAAAGCGCTGTCCGCTAGCGTACGAGCAATATCTCAGGCTTTCATCGTGTATATCATCGCGTCCATGCTCGGCGTCGGAATTGATTTTAATCCTGTTAAAATCATAGGAGTTGTCGCGATCATAATCATTGGTTCAGCGCTTTTTTCGACATTCTCGCTAATTATTGCTTGCATCGTGAAGACACGCGAACGCTTCATGGGCATCGGCCAGGTGTTGACGATGCCTATCTTCTTTGCCAGCAATGCCATCTATCCGCTCTCGTTGATGCCGGGTTGGCTGCGACTCGTCTCGCGTTTCAACCCTCTTACCTATCAAGTCGATG
>JASHYD010000878.1 GCA_030043175.1 Xanthobacteraceae bacterium
CGTTCGCGCCGACGCGCGGTAGAGAACTGCGTTGTGACCCAATTGGCCATAAAGCAAGAGTACGATGCCGACGTAATCATCGCTGGTGCCGGGCCAGCGGGAGCGGCGGCGGCCTGTTATCTCGCGCGTTGTGGCGCATCTGTCATTGTTCTCGATCGCGCAAAGTTTCCGCGTGACAAAGTCTGTGGCGATTGTGTCGGGCCGATGGCGTTGATCGAACTTGACGCGCTCGGCGTGCCACAAATGGATGGCTACTCGCAGACCAATATCGGGCGCCGCGGCGCACTCTATCTTGACGGCGATGAGCTAATTTCTTTGCTCTTCCCTGATATTGCGGGCGTGCCTCAATATGCCCGCGTGATTCCGCGCCTGATGCTCGACAATTTTGTTGTCGAGGCCGCTCGACAAGCCGGCGCCCGCGTGATGGAAGGCTTTGCACTTGCGAATTTTTCGCTTGACGGGGATGCCGTCGCAATCGAGGCCAAAGGTCCGCGCGGCACCTTCACTTTGAGAGCGCAGCTGCTGATCGGAGCTGATGGCAGCAGCTCAACCGTGGCACGTATCATGCGTGGCTCGCTCCCGCCGCGGCGCGATCGGATGGTGGCTGCTCGGGCCGGAAGCTATCTCCACGCAAAAGCCTTCGCCGAGGAGGCGGTGAATATTTCTCAGACCCACGGATTCGGACACTGGCATGATTTGTCCCAACTAGGGCTGGGGGCGGCAATCGCTCATCTTGGTCAAATCGGGGAGGCGATTAAGATCTTGGAGTCCAGTTTGGCAAGATTGGATTTGATTGGTTGTAAATATCGCGTCTGCTTTGGCATAGGCGAGCTTGCCTCCTGTTATGCTACGACGGACCGCCTGGAACTCGCTCGCACCACGATTGACGCCGCGATCCACCAGGCTGCGAACATTGGCGATCGCGTCCATTTGTGCCGCTTATAAGGGTGCGTTGATGCGCTCCTGAGTTTCAGCCCAAAAAAATACCAAGCTGTCCGATTGTCCACATCTGGGATTAAGGCTTAACAGCCTGCTTAATGGCAGCGGCGGGCTAGGTAACTTTGCTTTGATTGGCGCGGGTGATGAACTGTTCAAGCGCGCTGGCTACCGATCACTCGGCGATAATGATGAGATGCTTTTTGAAAGGTTGCCTGGCCTCAGCGGATTGCACAACCCGCTCGCAGAGGCATCTACGATAGTAGAAGAAATAATGGACCTCGTGACGGATTGGGTAAATATCGAGTTATTCCGGCGTCTGATGTGGCCTGAAGCGATAGATGCCATTGGAAAGCTTGAGGAGTTGCAGGTCGTCTTGGAGAACATCCTAAACAAGGGGTGGGAAAACAGGGGTGACAATTGGAGCAATTGGGAAAAGCAGATTCTCCATGCGCAGCACACGATTCAGAGTTTGCGCGCGTCGGAAAGAGAGGTGGCGGATCAGCGTATCCGGATCGAATCCGCCATGGATGGATGGGCTGAGCATCACGGGCTTGAGAGCTCGGCCGATCCCAGGTTCGGCAACTCATGGAGCGTGCCACCGTCTAGCAATGATCCTAAATGACAGGCCGTCTCCTTATATACGGCGCCAGCGGATTTACCGGCCGGCTTCTCGCGCGGCGCGCACGCAGCAGCACAGATACGATTCTTGCAGGCTGAAGCCGAGGGCGTCTGCAGCGCATCGCTGAGGAATCCGGCTTGCCATACCGCGTGCTCTCTCTGGAAGACTGTGGTAACCTCTATGCGGGACTCGGCGATATTGCCGTCGTGATCAACACTGTCGGTCCGTTCGTCAGCACCGCACGGCAGATGCTGGAGGCATGCCCGGCTCGCCTCGCGCGGCTGCTGCGGCTCCTCGAGGAGAACACAGCGGCAGCAGATTAAAAGCACGTTGTCCATCACCCAGCAAAAATCAGTGAGATATTCGGCACGACGCGCGAGAGCGCGTCAACAAGAACCTTCAAATTTGGCCAGGCGCGTCGCTCTGTGCCGAGTTACTCTCCGATCTCATCGCCCTTGCCACGGGGCTGTCGGGAAACCCGGAGAAGTTGCTGGCCAACCTGGTTGTGGCCTTGCGCTGGCGCGGCGAGCGAAACGCAAGCATTGAGGGGCCGCACAAAACCACTTGGCTCGGCGCACAGCCCAATCGTGTTGCAACCGTGACCTGGCGTAATGCAAGCGCACCGTACAGCGCGCGCCAGGTTTTCCGAGTCTCGACCTCCGCCTGCTCCCCTGGCCCAATGAAGGGAGATGACCAGTTGCACTAACCTATTGAGATTACAGGCGCGTCCGGCGTGTTTTCAATCGGTGCTCGACCGAACCGCCGTTTGCCGCCGTTGGACAAAGCGTGGGACATCATTGTCTGCCGCCTGCTCTGGTGTCTGACGAGGGGCGTGACGCATCATGCCGTTGCCTTTCGCTCCGTCTCGGGCCGGTGCGTTTCATCAGCACTCTGTTCTTCGGCTGTTTCTGCGCCAAGAGATCCGCAGACCGCTTGCAGGTCGCCGCCCCAGCAGCGGCGCAAGCCGATCAGGTCCGGCGGTGCGGCTTATAGCAGCGCCTTGCGAAGGCGTGCGCTGAGAAGGTCGATCGCTATGACTGTGGCAACGACGATGATCACCTGGGCGGCGGTCTCGGCATATTGGAAGCTGCGGATGCTCTCATAGAGCGTCTGGCCAATTCCGCCGGCGCCAACGATGCCGAGCGTTGTTGCCGAGCGCACGTTGGTTTCAAGACGGTAAAGCGTCAGCGAGCTCCACAGAGGTGCTACCTGGGGAATAACCCCGAAGATCACCTCTTGGATGCGTCCGGCCCCCGTCGCTCTGATGCCTTCAACTGGCCGCGGATCGATCGACTCCACGGCCTCTGAGAATAACTTTGCGAACACCCCAAGATTATGCACGGCGAGTGCCATCACGCCGGCGAACGGACCGAGTCCGACGGCGACCACGAACATGAGGGCGAACACGATCTCGTTGATAGCGCGGCACGCATCCATCAACCGGCGCACCGGTTGCACGACCACGGCAGGGCAGACGTTGGCAGCACATAGAATCGAGAACGGCACACCGAATAACACCGCAAGCGCGGTTCCCCAAGCTGCGATCTCGACGGTCACAACCATGTCGGCGAGATAACTGTCGGCATCATGGAAATTCGGTCGCAAGAAAGCCGAGCCGAATTCTGCCATGTTGCGCCAGTCGTGGATGATACCGACGGCGCGATACATTTCTGCCGGCGACCAGGCCCAGGCGAGCAGGGCGACGATCGCGAACCAGAACAGCCACAAGCGCAGGCGCCGCATCAGCGGATGCCGCGGCACATCCGGTATCGCGGATACTTCGTCCTGTGCGGGAGCAGCTGCAAGGTGTGCCACATCCACCGCCGTGCTTCCGTCAGTTCCCGCGGGCGTAGGTTGCGGCGACCTCGGTGATCATGCGCTTCATGTCCTCCTGGCGCTCGGCCTTTTCGGCCTCGATAAATGCCGCGACCCGGCCGCGGTACGGGTTGGTCTCGGCCTTCCTCTCCAGTTCGTCGAGTTTGGCGAGTTGGGCCTGGATTACGGCTATCTCCTTCGCCTTTTGATCGTTGGACAACTTTGCATCACCCTTGATCTTAAGCAGGTCCTTGTTGACTTCAAGCTTGCGGGTCGAAAGCAGCTGGTCGTCGGAAGAGGGGTGAAAGGGCGACCAGATGAGGTTTGCGAGGGTGTCGCGAGCGGCTTTGATTTCCGCGCCACTACCAATATGGCCGTAGCTCATTAGGGATGTGTAAAGCTTGCTTTTGACGGCAGGATCGAGGTCCTTGCGCCACATCAGCGGATCCAGCGGAATGAGCGGCGACGTCCAGATTACTTTGATCTTTTCCCTGGCCTCAGGCGCGGTCGCCCCGATTCGCAACAAGTCTTCGCTATTGTTGGTCGCCGCGCTGACTTGGCGATTCGCGACCGCCATCGCATTAGCTTGGTGATTGGCGTTACGGATGGTTTTAAAGCATGATTTGGGGTCGATGTTGCGCGCAGCGAAAATATAGGACATCGGCACTAGAAAGCCCGAGGTCGAATTCGGATCGCCGATTCCGAAATCCAGCGACTTGTCGCACTTGAGAATGTCATCGAGTTTCTCAAAAGGACTATCGCGGTGGACTATAACATGGGAGTAGTATCCGATGTTGCCGTCGCGGGACACGATTTGGGCGAACACCTCCGCGCCGGCACGATCGGCCGCTTCCATGCCGGATTTGTTGCCGAACCAGGCCGCTTGAACCTTATTAAATCGCATAGCCTCGATTACGCCGGCGTAGTCGGTCGAATAGAATCCGTTGATCTTGAATCCGGTCGATTTCGCGATCGCCTGCAGGAACGGCTCCCAGTTTTTTTTCTGATTCGTCGATGCCTCGGTCGAGATTACGCCGAAATTGATTTCGACTGGTGACTGCGCACCGGCCGTACCGACCCAGACGATCAACGACAGGATGGCAGCCTTGGAGAGGAATAGATTTCGCAACATGTTTGTCGTCCTCTTTGTTTGCTAAAATCGACATCGGATTGCACCTCTCAAGCTGTTCTGCCTCGCCGGTGCCCGCCGGGGTCTCGCGGCCAAGCCCCATTGCGACTGGAACGCGCGCCCAAGATGGTTGCGAGACTTGTTTGCGCCTCAGAGGCCCACCGGCTCCAGGGAGGACACGAACAGGTCTTCATCTTGCACGCCGTAGATCGATCTCAGCAGCGCGGGCGTCAGCTCACGCGACGGCCCATCGTAGACGACCTCGCCGGATCGAAGGGCGATGGTGCGGGGGCAATAGCGCAGCGCATATTCGACCTGATGCAATGACACGAGCACAGTGATGCGGTCGTTTCGATTGAGGTCGGCAAGGATATGCATGACGCGCCGCGCCGCGCCCGGGTCAAGCGAAGCAATCGGTTCATCGGCGATCAGTAACTCGGCGCGCTGCACCAGTGTGCGGGCAATGGCGGCGCGCTGCTGCTGTCCGCCCGATAGATCGGCCCCCCGCTTGAGCGCATGCTCCGCAATCCCGACGCGAGCGAGCGCCTGCATGGCGCGGCGCTTGTCGGCCGCAGTGAAGCGGCCGATCGTGCCGTAAAAAACCGGCATTTGGCCGAGCAGACCAAGGCAGACATTGATGAGCACCGAAAGCCGCGGCACCAGATTGAATTGCTGAAATATGACACCTGTGCGCACACGCAGGCGCTTCGCCGCTCGCGTAACGCGGCCGTGGTGTTGCATCAGCTGGCCGAAAAGGACGATCTCGCCGCCGGCGGCCGCAACACACTTGTCGATCGGCGCAAGACCGGCGATCGCGCGAACCAAGGTAGACTTGCCACTGCCCGAGGCGCCGATCAGAGCGACCATTTCGCCGCGCCCCAATGAGAAGGAAACATCGCGCAGGATCGGTCGTCGCCCGTCAAAAGACTTCGAAATCCGCCGGACCTCGACCACGGCTTCCGACATTACGGCTGCCCCGTCTTCGATGTTGCTCGGCTAACAAGCAGATGTGACAGGGCGATGAATGCGAGGACAGATTAGGAATGTATTCTAAGATGCGAACGCCGGGTGCGAACCGCGCACCAAAGCTAAGAAATTGCACGGTGAGCCAACACCACAAACCGCGCGCCGTCGTTATCCTGACGCAACAACGCAAGCCGATCGATCGAAATCGGACAGTCGCCATGACTGCATGCCAAACCGCGCTGAAGATAGGCCAGCATAGCCTGCTGGCGACCGGCCACGAGCGCACCGGTGAGCGTCATGTGGAAATGGAAATCATCGAAGACATACGGGTATCCCCAGCGCCCGACGTGCCCGATTTGCCGGGTCGTGAGATGAGCCTG
>JASHYD010000879.1 GCA_030043175.1 Xanthobacteraceae bacterium
GACGATAGTGCATGCCGACACGCCAACGCTTCTCAGCAATCTCGCAAGCAATGACGCCGCAGCGCAGGTAGCCATCTATACCAGACTCACAAATCGTCTTGTTGCGGCGGGTGCCGAATGCGTCGTTGTCACTTCGATTGCCGGACACTTTTGCATCGACGCCTTCAAAGCGGTATCCCCACTGCACGTTGTCGACATGATTTCGGAGGTTGGCCGGGCCATCGAAAAACGTGGCCTCAAGCGTATCGGAATACTCGGAACTCGCACAGCTATGGAGACGCGCTTCTTTGGAGGCGTTCGTTCCGCACAGATCGTCCCGCCAAGCGGCAATGACCTGGACGACGTCCACAATTCCTACGTCACTATGGCGGCTGCTGGTGTGGCTACCGATGCACAACGGATGGTATTCACTGCCGCCTGTCAGCGGCTGCTAAACGAGATGGGTGTTGAGGCCATTATGCTCGGAGGGACCGATCTAGCATTGATCTTCAATGATCAAACTAGCGGTTTTCCGCTGGTCGACTGCGCAGGCATTCACGTCGAAGCCATCGTGCGTTTGGCTATCGGTTGAGAACCGCTCCGGGTCAAGTGGTGCGCTTGCGGCTGCGTCATCATCACGACCGGTGTCCCCAGATAAGCTGCTGACCCAGCGCACCACCAAGTCGGCAGCACCGCGCACAAGGGTGGACTTAGCTGCCAACGGGCTTTCAACCAACGTGCCGTAAAGTTTGCGCAAAGACATGCAGCAATCTGCTCCGATAATCCGCCGATGACGCCAGCATGTTGCCGTTGAATTCCTGACCGTGCTCGGACATGAAATCAACTAAGAACACGGCGACATAAAGCCGGAATATCCGATCATAATGGTAATTGGCCACGTTCATCCAGGCATCGACATAGTGGGTCGGACCGCCCGACGCCATCAAAGAGGCTAAGGTTAGCGCAACGACGTAACGTGGATCACCGAAGCACAGATCGTCCACGTCTACGATACCTGAGAATGATCGTCCCGGCATCACAATGACGTTCTTGGTCGTCGTATCATGGAGAAACGGGACCGGCGGCAGCGCGTCCAGTTCGACGCGCGTGGCCGAAACCACATTGGCTATCGCGTCGACGACGTCCTCATCAAAGAGTTTGGCGGCAGCAATACGCCTTCGTGATCTCGCGACGTTATCCAGAAGCACCTGCGACCACCTCTCGTGAGGGGCATCTGCTGGTTCAATACCGTAGCCATATCGTCTCCCCGATACGGTTTCGGACGTGATGCTCTGGGCCTGTGCCACCTTCGTTGCAATGGCCTCCACAGTTGCATCGGAAAGCCCGTCGATCACCTTTCCGAGGTCAGTGCCCGGTAACCGCTCCATGACGAGATGCGAGAAGCGATGGTTCACACCCTCAGCAATTATCTCCGGCAGAGGGACGCCCCGCGGTCGCAGCAGGCGCGAGAGCCTGAGACCTCCAGCCATCGCCGCCCGGCTGTGCGCTGCAGCAATACGCACGACGGCGGGTGGACGATCCGCAAATGTGGCCTCGAAGACGTAGTGATGCGTGCCCGTCCGGAAGCGACGCACATCGATCGGCAGACGGCCGAGCGCGGCAGTCGCCAGATCGCCCGCGATTGCGCGGTTTGGTGGGTCGGTCGTCATAGTCGGAGCCCACTGAAAAATGTTTCGATACGAATTGGCGCGCCGCCTGCGCCGCTGTCCAATCAATCGTCGTTGTAGCCAATCATAGAAGCCCAACGGCTAGGTATCCAATGATGGAGTCGAAAACACTACCGTCGATGGCGAGCGCCGATCGCCTCAGCGAAGTGCTGCGCCGCTGGGGAATGCTCAGAAATGACTCGGTTTCGGGGGTTGTCGTGGATAGCTCGCGCGCGGCCATCCCGTCGCGCATCACGCGGTTGCGCTTGACCGTGGGGGGAGGCTCCTGGTGCACCCATCAACCCTCATTCTCAACACCTCGCTTCCCGAGCGGATCGGCACCCCAAACTCGGACGCGGGCCGGCAGGAGGTCGCATAAGGATGTCGCCGCTACGATGCAGGTTGAACTTGTGCCCCGCTGCTTCGAGGCGGAGTGGGAGGCTGGTACCAGAGCTTGGCATCTTCTGCGTGAGGCTTGACCGAACCCGCACCTGATTGCAACCGCATGGCCGTTACCGCCGACCGTCAGCAATGCGGGAAGATCGTCCGTGCAAGCGATGGTGAGACGATCCTCGACTCGGGACCAAGGTGGGAACCTGACTTCGGGCCGATCACCGCCAGTTCGAAGCCTTCGATGCCGCGGTCACGCGGTTCTTCGATTGCGTCGGCGTAGCCTGCGCGTTCCAGACGATCGTGTTGTCCTCGCATCGGCGTGATCTCTACCGACGATTGATCGATCGCGGGTCGGACTGAGCAAGCGTTGCCACTTGCACCGCGATATGACCATCGTGCAGGAGATGTGCACTGGAACTGCTTGCTCCCGAAGAATGGTACGACGTTCGATTTTTCGATTGGTACTGCTGGTGCGTCGACATTGGCACCGACGATCGCCTGCATGGTTGCACTGCATTGGTATCCGGACGTTCGGGCAATCGTTGCTCGACCTCTACCATGCCGCGATCACGGCTCACGGCGTCACCAGATACCAATGGCCGGTCGCTCGAGTCGGATTACCGCAAAAATTTTGACGAGGCCGATGAATCTGGGCCGATCCCCCCGTCTACGTAAATGACGCGCCTTGTTGAATCTGCTGCTCCGCGTCCGGAAAGAGCCGGATGCAACTCCGAGTCATCGGAGCATGTGCAAACAGAATGTGGAAACATCGACGCGCCGATCACACGACACCGCGGCTCGGGCTTTGTTAGCTCGAGATGGCGGTTCGACAGGAACACTGTATGCGAGGAGAAATGAAATGACTCAAAATGCTGCAATGAAGGGCGAGAAGATCTACGAGATCGAACTCGATCTGATCGGAGCTACGGACTACGGCGTGAGCATGGATGCTCTCCTTGCTGGCAGGGAAGCGGTTCCATTGCAGGGAGCCCGATTTGACCTTGCAATTGATGGATACAGTAAAGGGCGCCTCGCGGGCCGGGCGCATGGCATCGACTATCTTCGAGTCCGCGCTGATGGGCGCATGGAGCTCGACCTGCACTTGACTGTTGAGACTGATGATGGCCACCGGATTGCTTTGTCTGGCGATGGCCAGGCGGCGCCGCGAGACGGCGAGCCGATACTCGACATCTTTGGAAACATCCGGCTCTCCACCGCCTCCAAAGAATACGCATGGGTCAATGAGCGGCAGATCTGGAGTGTCGGGACCGCGAGCCTGGCTACGGGGAAGATTCACGTCGAAGCCTTCATGCAGTGAAGGCGGTATCGCACTGGAGATCACTCGCCATGAACACACCTCCGATCGTGTCGGCCGCGGCCTGGGAGGCCGCGCGACTTGAGATGCTCGCGAAAGAGAAGGCTTTGACCCGCGCTCGGGACAAGCTGGCCGCCGAGCGTCGGGGATGCCGCGGCTAGCCGTGGATAAAGCGTACGAATTCGAAGGGCCCGGAGGCAAAGCGAGCCTGCTCGACCTGTTCGAGGGCCGCCGCCAGTTGATCTTGTACCGCGCCTTCTTCGAGCCGGGGGTGGCCGGCTGGCCCGATCATGCGTGCAAAGGGTGCTCCTTCGGAGCCGACCAGGTCTCCCACCTCGCCCATTTGAACGCCCGCGACACCACCCTCGTGTGGGCGTCACGGGCGCCGCAGGCGGACATCGTCCGCCTGAAGGCGCGGATGGGCTGGGAGATGCCCTGGTACACCATCGCGGACGACTTCGACGTCGACTTCGGCGTGGACCAATGGCACGGTCACAACGTGTTCCTCCGCGACGGCGATAGGGTCTTGCGGACCTACTTCATCAACAGCCGCGGTGACGAGGCGATGGGAAGCACCTGGAGCTACCTCGATCTAACTCCCCTCGGACGCCAGGAGACTTGGGAGGACTCCCCGGAAGGCTATCCGCAGACCCCGCCGTACAGGTGGTGGAATTGGCACGACGAGTACTCAGCCGACGCCTCGCCCGACAAGAGATGAGGCGAGACGATGGACTCGTCGCGGAGCAGCAAAGCCTGACTCCCGAAGGATGGCTCGGTGACGTCGGTGATCGGTCAAGCAGGCGTCGCCGGTGCGACAATGCAGCAGGGAATTACATGAGCGAGATCAACTCCGGCGCCTCGAGCTGGTTGACGCTCGCCGCAGCGCCGACCTTCGCGATGATGGCGCTGACGACGGGCTTTTTCAGCGGCGGTCCTGGATACATGCTTTGTTCAACCGGGCCTGCACCTCACCTCAGCGGCATGGTCCCGATGTACGTGCTGATGGGCGCCTTTCATTTGCCGCCCTGGCTGAAGCTGATCTCGCGTCGTTTCATTCGAAATGTGCGATGATGGTCAAAATGGCGAGTGCGGGGTCTGTGCGGTTCGTGAACCCGTTGATGCGGGCGGTCGTTGGTCAGGCCACCCGCGCCGAAGGGGCTTCGGGCTAGCCGGGCTCCGCCCCCGCGCACGCAGGGCAGGGATCCAACCCCGGTACCAGGCGA
>JASHYD010000880.1 GCA_030043175.1 Xanthobacteraceae bacterium
TGAGCATGTCGCGCTCGCCCATGTTGGCGTCAACGACGTGACCCTCGGGGTCGGCCATGGTGAGCAGCTTGGCGGCGCAACCACGTTCATCTTTCCCGAGCCCGGCTTCGCCCTGCAGGTGCCGGCACGACATGGCGAAACGATCGCGCTCAACCTACCGCCGGAACATGTGCACGTCTTCGACACCGAGGAGAAGGTTTTACCACGAAGCCGGCTGCGGCCAGCTCGCGCCATCGTGGCCGGACCTGCCCTATGAGGGGGATCGACCGAGTGCGGCTGGTGGGCCGCCTCGATCACGGCATCGAGCTCGACAGCGGCGGGGGGCGTCTCTGCCGGATCCTGCTGCCGTTGCCGGGCTGCGCCCGCGTCGTCTTCATTCCTCAAGCAGGTTTCCGTGAGGCACGCAGCTGGATGGTGTGCGGGGCGGCGTGTGACACGCCCTGGGAGGGGCGCGATCGCCTGGCGCCCGATGAAGCGCCACCAGTCCGGCTCGAGCTTATCGAGAGCGACGACAGGCTGACGCTGAAGAGCGCGGAGCTGACGGTTGAGATTGGCTTGTTCCCCTTGGCGTTGCGCTGGTATCGCGCAGACGGCGCCCTGTTCGCTGCAGACCGCCCGGATCGCGCCTATAGCTTCGGCCGGCAGCGGCCCGATTTGCTACACGCGATGATGCGCCATCCCGACGATCGTTATTATGGGCTCGGCGACAAGACAGGCCCGCTGGATTTGCGCGGCCGACGGCTCCGCACCGTCATGACCGATGCGTTGGGGTTTGATCCGCGTACAGGCGATCCGCTCTACAAGCACTGGCCCTTCCTCATCGTGCGCGATGGCGCGACGGGCGGGTTTTATGGGGTCCTGTATGACAATCTCGCTGCAGCGAGCTTTGATCTGGGCGCCGAGCACAGCAATTATTACGGCCTCTACCGCAGCTACGAAGCTTCCGACGGCGATCTCGACTATTGGTTTATCCTCGGACCACGTCTTGCGGATGTGGTTGCCGGGTTTGCCCGCCTGACAGGCCGCATGGCGTTCGGCCCGCGCTGGAGCCTCGGCTTTGCCCAGACGGCGATGGCGCTCGTCGACGCCGAGAACGCGCAGCAGCGCATCGCCTCATTCATCGACCGCTGCGCGGCCGAAGCAATCCCGATCAGCGGCTTCCATTTCGGCTCCGGCTACACGACGATCGGCAAGCGCCGCCATGTCTTCCACTGGAACCGCCAGAAATTCCCGTCGCCTGAGCAGCTGATGGCCCGATTCAGGGCGTCGGGGATGCGCATCGTAGCGAATCTCAAGCCGTGCCTGCTCGAGGATCATCCGCGCTTTGCCGAAGTCGCGGCAAGCGGCGGTTTCATCGCCGATGCGATGACCGGACGCCCCGCGATCAGCCAGTTCTGGGACGGCGAGGGCGCTCATCTCGACTTCACCAGCAACGCCGCGATTGCGTGGTGGCAGGAGGGTGTGCGCGAGGCGATCCTTGCGACCGGCATCGACTGCACCTGGAACGACAACAACGAGTACGAACTGTGGAGCGAGGATGCGCGCTGCGCCGGCTTCGGCCGAGCTGTCCCGCTCCACCTCGTACGGCCGGCACAGGCACTACTCATGACGCGCGCCTCCTATGACGCGCAGCACCGTGCCGCGCCTCAGGAGCGGCCCTTCACTGTCACCCGCGCAGGCTGTCCCGGCATCCAGCGCTATGCCCAGACCTGGAGCGGCGACAATTCGACGAGCTGGGAAAGTTTGCGCTGGAACCTGCGCACGGGCCTCACGATGAGTCTCTCGGGAATGTTCAACTTCGGACACGATATCGCCGGCTTCTCCGGGCCGGTGCCGGAGCCCGAACTGCTTGTCCGGTTTGCCCAGGCGGGTGCGATCCATCCGCGCTTCATCATGAATTCGTGGAAGCCGGACGGGGTGGCCACCACGCCGTGGCTTCATCGTGAAGCACTGCCGGCGATCCGCTGGGCGATCCGCCTTCGCTATCGTCTGATGCCGTATGTCTACAGCCTCTATCGCCGCGCTGCCGAGGCCGGCGAGCCGATCGTGCGCCCGACCTTCTTCGATTTTCCGGACGATCCTGCGACGCTTGCCGACAATGACGAGCTGATGTTCGGTCCTTATCTGCTGGCGGCACCGGTCGTTGTCAGGGGCGCGCGGCAGCGGCGGGCCTATCTCCCACGCGGTCCTGCCGGCTGGTACGATTTCTATGGCGAGGCATGGCATATGGCAGGCCAGGTGGTGCCGCTTGCTGCTCCGCTCGAGCGCCTTCCGCTGCTGGTGCCGGAGGGCGCGATCCTGCCGTTGACGGCTGAAGCGCGGGACTTCTCCCGCCTCCACGACGAGCCGTCGCGCTGCATCAGAATCTTTCCCGGAGGAGAAGCTGGAGCATCACGCTTCACTCTCTACGAGGATGACGGAATTTCGTTAGGCTATCGAGACGACAGATTTGCCTGCCTTGACCTTCAACTCGACTGGGACGACGAATCCGTGAGACTGCGCGTTGCCAAGCGGGGCGGCTATACACTGCCCTACGACTCCATCGCGGTCGCGATCCCTGCCGCTGAACGGCGCCGGGTTGTGCTCGAAAGCAGCACCGGCGCACCGCACCTTCTCGCCGGCTTTTGGGAGCTGCACGGACTCTCAGTCTGAGAGCCGTGAGCCTTTGCCGACCTCAAAGCCGAGCGCGCGACGCTGGGCGCCGAGGGTCGGCAGACCGATACTGAAGCGGTGCCCATTCGGTACGTGGCTGACTGACCAACTGAACTGGCGTTGCCACGGACAGTGAGCGAGCCCGATGGCCGATCGCCTTCATGGTCCTGTGGTGCGATCCGCTGGGATCACATTGGCGGCTACGGCTTCGTCACAAGGTGTGCAAGCCAAAGAGAGGTCCGCATCATCGGCCGAGCTCCAGTTTTGAGAATGGGTGCTGGTCGCCATCCCGGCGACCCGCATCACGCTGCGGCGGGCTTCGCCCGGATGCAGCGCGCCCAATGCGCCTTCCCGACCGGAACTTCGCCCGGCAAGGTGGCGGTGCAGCGGGCTTCGGCGAGCGCACAGCGCGGCGCGAAGGTGCAGCCCGCCGGCAGGTCGGCGAGGTCGGGCGGGCTGCCGGGAATTGCCGCAAGGCGCTCGCCGGCCTTAAGCGCGCGGCTGACGCGAGCCGCCAACAGGCCATGCGTATAGGGATGGGCCGGGGCGCCCACCACGCTCGCGCAATCTCCGCATTCGACGATACGCCCGGCATACATCACGGCGATGCGGTCGGCGATCTCGATGGCGACGCCGATGTTGTGGGTGACGAAGATCACGGCGAGGCCGAACTCGCGCTGCAGTTCGCGCAGCAGCAGCAAAATCTGAATCTGCACCGTGGCATCGAGCGCGGTCGTTGGCTCATCGGCGAGCAGGAGCTTCGGGCGGCAGGCGAGGGCGAGCGCGATCATCGCCCGCTGTCGCATGCCGCCGGACATTTCATGGGGGAAATTGTCGAGCCGCTGCTCGGGTGCCGGAATGCGCACGCGCCGGAACAGGTCAAGCGCGCGGGCACGGGCGGCGCGCCGCGTAACACCCTCGTGGCGCATCACCACTTCGACGATTTGGTCGCCGATCCGGTAAACCGGATCGAGCGCGAGGCCCGGTTCCTGGAAGACCATGGCGACGGTGCGGCCGCGATAATCAGCGAGCTTGCGGCGAGGCAGGGCGAGCACGTCGGTGCCGTCGATGATGATCCGCCCGGAGATGGTGGTGCGCTTCTCCGGCAAAAGGCGCGTCAGCGCGCGCAGCGTCACGGTCTTACCCGACCCCGATTCGCCAAGCAGTGCGAGCACCTCGCCGGCGCGTAGCGTCAGCCCAAGATCCCAGACGGCACGCAGCGGCTTGCGGTCCGTGCGAAAGTCAACGGTGAGTCCTTCGACGTCGACGATGGCGGCACCGTCCCTCATGCGGCCTCAGGCACACCGCCGCCTGCGGATGGATGGCCGGAGCCGGACTCGGCCATCAGGCAGGCCACAAGGTGGCAGTCACCCGCAGCGGTTAGCGAGGGTTCGGTGTGTTGACAAGCGGCCGCGGCGAACTTGCAGCGCGGGTGAAAGCGGCAGCCCGCGGGTACGTCGATCGGGTTCGGCGGGTCGCCGGAGAGCGGGGCCTCGCGGGTGCGCCGCGCGGGATCCATGGACGGCATCGAGGCGAGTAGCGAGGTCGTATAGGGATGGCGCGGGGCCTGGAGGACATCCCGGGCCGCGCCGATCTCGGCGATCCTGCCAAGGTACATCACCAAGACGCGATCAGCGATGATGCGCACCGCGTTGAGATCATGGGAAATGAACAGGTAGGTGAGGTCGAACTCCGTTTTGAGGTCGAACAGCAGGTTGATGACCTGCGCTTCGACCGACTTGTCCAGCGCGGAAACCGCCTCGTCGAGGATCAGCAGCTGCGGCTCAAGGGCGAGCGCCCGTGCGATGTTGACGCGCTGGCGCTGGCCGCCGGACAATTCGTGCGGATATCGGGCCGAAAAGCGCGCCGGTTCGAGGCCGACGCGGGCAAGCAGGTCGTGCGCGCGCGCAAGCGCGGTGCGGCGAGGTACGGCATGCACGCGCGGGCCGAACGCAACGGTGTCTTCGACCG
>JASHYD010000881.1 GCA_030043175.1 Xanthobacteraceae bacterium
AGCCGAAAAACAGCTGCACAAGATTGTCGGCGGTCACCAGCATCAGCATCGCGAAGGTAAACAGCGACAGATAGCCGAAGAAACGTGGCCGGTAAGGATCGCCTTCCATGTAGCCGATGGAATAGAGGTGGACGAAAGCGGATACCGTGGTTACCACCACCAGCATGACGGCCGTCAGGGCATCGATCCGCAGCGCCCAATCGACCTTGAGATCGCCGGAGATGATGAACGGCACCACGACTTCGTGCGCGTCCTGGTGCGCGAAGCCGACCCGCGCCAAGGCGATCCACGACAGCACCATGGAGATGAAAAGCAGGGTGGTCGTGATCAGCTCGGCCGTGCGCGAACCCGCGGCAGCAGGCTCGTGTGGTTCGAGATCCGCGTGCGCCGCGGTCGCCCCGCGACCGGCAGAAGGCGCAGCATGCTCGGCGGTCGAGCCGAGAATGTGATCTTCGCCGCCAACGGGCGCCGATCCGCCCGGATGGCGCGCATGGGCGCCGACAAGAGCAATGATCGCGGCGAGTACAGCACCGAGCAGCGGCAAAAAAACGATCGCCTGATACATAGCGGATTTCAGCCCTTCATCAGATTGATGTCTTCCACCGCGATCGTGCCTCGATTGCGGAAGTAGACCACAAGGATGGCGAGCCCGATGGCAGCCTCGGCGGCCGCCACGGTGAGCACGAACAAAGCAAACACTTGCCCCACCAAATCGCCGAGATGGGCCGAAAATGCGATGAAATTGATATTTACAGCCAACAGAATGAGCTCGATCGACATCAGGATGACGATGACGTTTTTACGATTGAGGAAAATGCCGAAGATGCCGAGCGTGAACAGCATCGCCGCGACAACGAGGTAATGGCCTAGTCCAATGGTCATAAGTGGCTTCCTCCAGCCGGCACTGCGCAGGCACTGCTGTTTTGGATCGCATTGTGTGGGCCGCGCTGCCGCGCGGGATGCGCGCGTCCAAAGGATTGGCGGCTTGCCCGGCGCTGCCCGCTGCCAACCTCGCCGGCCGCCCGACGAGGCTGGCGGTTGCCGATTTCGATGACTTTAGACTGCCCAAGCACCATTTCGACGCGCGGCCGCCTCAGGATGAGGTCCGTGGAAGGTTGTCGCCACTTCATCGTGCTAAACCCCCTGCCCGGGCTTCACCCGGCGCAGCCTGACCGCGGTCGCCTTTGTGCGGGCGACTTGATCGGCAATGTTCTGGCGTTTGACGTTCGGCTTGTGCCGCAACGTCAGCACGATGGCGCCGATCATGGCGACCAGCAACACCACGCCAGCCGCCTCGAAGTAGTACGCATAGCGGGTATACAGCACGCGCCCGAGAGCTTCTGTATTGGTCACGTCGGCGAGCGGCGGAATCGGCGAGGCGATCGCTTTCGTAGCACTGGGACCGAGCGCCCCCGATCCCACCAGAGCCATCGCGACGAGCTCACCGAAGAACACGATTCCAACCAGGCCGCCGACCGGCAGATAATTGAGAAAACCCTGGCGCAGCGCAGTAAAGTCGACGTCGAGCATCATCACGACGAACAGAAACAGCACCGCGACCGCGCCGACATAAACGATCACCAGGATCATCGCCAGGAACTCGGCGCCCGCCAGCACGAAGAGGCCGGCCGCATTGACGAAGGCAAGGATCAGGAACAGCACCGAATGGACCGGGTTGCGTGACGCGATCACCATCACGGCGGACGCCACGCAGATCGTGGCAAAAACATAGAAGAACAGCGCGGCGACCGTCATCGCGTCACCTGTACGGCGCGTCCAGCGCGATGTTCTTGGCGAGCTCGCGTTCCCAGCGATCGCCGTTGGCGAGCAGACGTTCCTTGTCGTAATAGAGTTCCTCGCGGGTCTCGGTGGCGAATTCGAAATTCGGGCCTTCGACGATGGCGTCGACCGGGCAGGCCTCCTGGCACAGGCCGCAATAAATGCATTTCACCATATCGATGTCGTAACGCGTGGTACGGCGGGTGCCGTCGTTGCGGCGCGGTCCCGCCTCGATCGTGATGGCCTGCGCCGGGCAAATTGCCTCGCAGAGCTTACAGGCAATGCAGCGCTCCTCACCGTTCGGATAGCGGCGCAGCGCGTGCTCGCCACGAAAGCGCGGCGAGATCGGCCCCTTCTCGAAAGGATAGTCAAGCGTCGCCTTGCGCTTGAAGAAATAGCGCATCGACAGCACGATGGCCTCGACAAACTCCTTCAGAAACAACGATCTGGCCGCCTGGCTCAATCTCATGACTTACATCCTCATTGCGGCGCCGGCGCCCATCCGGTCAATTGCAGGACCCCCGCCACGATGGCCACCATGGCAAGCGAGATCGGCAGGAATACCTTCCAGCCCAGCCGCATCAACTGGTCATAGCGATAGCGCGGCACAAACGCCTTCACCAAAGCAAACATGAAGAACACGAACAGCACCTTGAGAGTGAACCACACGATGCCCGGCACCCAGGTGAAGGGCGCCACCGCCAAAGGCGGCAGCCATCCGCCCAGGAAGAGGATGGTGGTCATAGCGCACATCGTGGCGATCGCAACATACTCGCCGAGCATGAATAGCATGTAGGGCGTCGAGCCGTATTCGACCATAAAGCCGGCCACCAGCTCGGACTCCGCTTCGACCAGATCGAAGGGCGGCCGGTTGGTTTCCGCCAGTGCCGAGACGAAGAAGATGACAAACATCGGAAACAACGGGATCCAGTACCAATTCAACAGCGTGAACCAGGGCACGCCAAGCAGGCGGCCGAGCCCCGAAGCGGCTTGGGCTTCAACGATGTCGCCGAGATTGAGCGAGCCGGCGCACAACAGGACGGTGATGATGACGAACCCGATGGAGACCTCGTAGGAGACCATCTGGGCCGCCGAACGCAGTGCCGCGAGGAACGGATATTTCGAATTTGACGCCCAGCCGCCCATGATGATGCCATAGACGCCGAGCGACGAAATCGCGAAAATGTAGAGAACCCCCACATTGATGTCGGAGATCACCCATCCGGCACTGACCGGAATCACCGCCCAAGCGGCAAGCGCCAGCGCGCACGATACCAGCGGCGCCAAAAGGAATACGCCCTTGTTGGCGCCGGCGGGAATGATCGGCTCCTTGAGTACGAATTTGAGAAGGTCGGCGAAGCTCTGCAGCAGGCCCCATGGCCCCACCACATTGGGGCCGCGCCGCAGCTGCACCGCAGCCCAAATCTTGCGGTCGGCATAAAGCGCATAGGCAATCGCGACCAGCAGCACCACCAGCAGCAGCACGCTCTGTGCGATAATCACCAGGAGCGGCCAGATGTAATCGGTCCAAAGCGCGGCCATTCGCCCCCCTTCTATTGCGCCGCCGTCGCAGCTGCCCGCTCGGCAAGCGCCGAACATTCCGCCATTACGGCAGAGGCCCGGGCGATCGGATTGGTGAGGTAGAAATCGTCGATCGGCGAGCGGAGCGGCACTTTTTCCATCGAACCGCTGCGCGTCGCGAGTCTGCGAATATCTTCTGGATCTCCTGGCGTGATCTTGCCGATGCGCTGAAGATGCGGAAACGCCTTGAACATCGCGCCGCGCAGTTGCGCGAGCGAGTCGTAGGGAAGCCTCGATCCGATCACCTCAGACAGCGCCCGCAGGATCGCCCAGTCCTCGCGCGCGTCGCCCGGCGGGAACGCGGCGCGGTCGCCCATCTGTACCCGGCCCTCGGTGTTGACGTAGATGCCGGATTTTTCCGTGTAGGCGGCGCCCGGCAGGATGACATCGGCGCGCTGCGCACCGCGATCGCCGTGGGTGCCGATGTAGATGACGAAGGCGCGCGATTCCACCTCAAGCTCATCGGCGCCGAGCAGAAACAGCACGTCAACCCCGCCCGACGCCATCGCGGCTGCCGTCAGTCCGCTGTCGCCCGGCACGAAGCTGATATCGAGCCCGCCAACCCGCGCCGCTGCGGTGTGGAGCACGGAAAAACCGTTCCAGCGATCGGCCAGCGCTCCAGTCGAAACCGCTGCCCTGGCGACGGTCGAGAGCACCGCAGCGCCATCGGGGCGCGCCAAAGCGCCTTGCCCGACCAGCCAGATTTGCCGCTTGAGGCGGGCTTGCGGGTGATCGGCGAAGCCCACGAGCGTTTCGGGGCCTGCGCCCAAATACGCGTAGTCATAGGTGAGGTCGGCGCGCTCGCCGATCACCCCGATCTTCAACCCGCCGGTGCGCCAACGCTTGCGGATGCGCGCGTTGAGCACGGGGGCTTCTTTGCGCGGATTGGAGCCAACGATCATTAGCCCGTCGGCCTCATCGATGCCCGGTATCGTGGCATTGAAGAGATAGCTGGACCGGCCCCATCTGGGATCGAGCGCCGCGCCGTCCTGCCGGCAGTCGAAATTGGTCGAACCCAGCCGCACCAGCAGATCCTTGAGGGCGAACATCTCCTCGACGGCGGCGAGATCGCCGGCGATCGCACCGATTCGCTCGCGCCGCGTGGCCCTGAGCCGGGTGGCGATGGCATGAAACGCTTCGCGCCACGTCGCCGGCCGCAAGCGCCCAGCTTGGCGCACATATGGCTCGTCGAGGCGTTGCACTCTCAGGCCGTCGATCTGATGGCGGGTCTTGTCGGAAATCCACTCCTCGTTCACGTCTTCGTTGGTGCGCGGCAGCACGCGCATCACTTCGCGACCTCTGGTGTCGACCCGGATCGAGCAGCCGACGGCATCGGTGACGTCGACCGACTCGGTATTGCTCAGCTCCCATGGACGCGCCATGAACGCATAGGGCTTCGAGGTCAGCGCGCCGACCGGGCACAGGTCGACCACGTTGCCCTGCAGCTCCGACACCATCGCCTGCTCGAGATAGGTCGTAATCTCCATGTCTTCGCCGCGGCCGATGGCGCCAAGCTCAGGCACCCCCGCGATCTCGGTGGCGAAACGGACGCAGCGCGTGCACTGGATGCAGCGGTTCATATAGGTCTTGACCAGAGCCCCGAGGTACTTCTCCTCGACGGCACGCTTGTTCTCCTTAAAGCGAGAGGAATCGACGCCATAGGCCATGGCCTGATCCTGCAGATCGCATTCGCCGCCCTGGTCGCAGATTGGGCAATCCAGAGGGTGATTGATGAGCAGGAACTCCATCACCCCTTCACGCGCCTTGCGGACCATGGGGGTCTTTGTCCTGGCCTCCGGAGGCTCACCCTTCGGTCCCGGACGGCAGTCGCGCACCGCCCAGGCGCAGCTCGCGACCGGTTTCGGCGAACCGACGAGTTCGACCAGGCACATGCGGCAGTTGCCGGCGATCGACAGGCGCTCGTGGAAACAGAAGCGCGGAATCTCTGCGCCCGCCGCCTCGCAGGCCTGGAGCAGCGTGTACTCCGGCGGGACGTCTACCTCAGCGCCGTCGACGATGATCTTGGTCATGCGTATCGGCCCTTCGTCATCCTACGAGCGCAATGAGAAAAGCGACCCTCACGTCTAAAACGGCGTGCGCTCTTGCCAGCAGAGGTGCCCCCCAGGCCGCGGAGAGCGCTACCGCCGATCGCCGGACGCCGCCGACCAGCGTGCGCAAATTGATCGCAGACCGGGGCAACGGATTCGCCGGCGCCGGTGCGACGCCGACCCCGCGAGCAGCGCCCGCAACGACCCCAAAAAACGATGACCGCGCCGTCCGCGCGACGGCCCTTATCATTGCTCCTGATATCTCTTGGAAAGCCCATCTCGTTGCCAATTCACCAATTAGCGCGCCTCAAGTTGTATATTCGGGCGCAACATCTATCGCGGTGCCGTCCACGAACGATCTTAGTCATTGCGAGCACCGTCTTTCCTGGGTCCGCACATTCGGCCCGCGAAGCGGCCAGCCACATAAGTCGCCATTCCGATCCACCATGCGGCCGGTTGATAGGCCGGCCCCGAGGCGTGAAACTCGTCGAGCCGGGACTGAAAGAAGCCGCACTCGTCGATGGTGGTAACCAGACAAGGCACTTTGAGATCAAGCAATCGAAGCGGTCCGGCCCATTGCGCATAAAACAGGAACCACCAGACAAACGCGACCGCCATGATGGCGAGGCCGATATTGGCTAGCCAGTAGGCCTTGTGTGTCGGTCCGGCGGCGGCAGCGGTCATGGATTTGAACCTCGCACTGCGTATCAGACGATTGCCCAGGCGAATACCGAACAATCTTGTTGTCGTCATCGAGCTGCCGTTCACTGTCGGTCAGTCGCATTTCGATCTTTATGCTGCGTGGCAATGTCGCCAAACCTCACGGGAATGATGCTGTGTGGCCCATCTGCCATCATTACTCTCCGTCGCTCCGCGACATGTCCTGCTACTCCGCCGCCGCCCACACCGGTTCCGGATGCGGGTTCGCGGCGTATTCGTCGATGCGCCGCTCGATCTCGTACCGGAAGTGGCGCAGCAGGCCTTGCACCGGCCAGGCGGCGCCGTCGCCGAAGGCACAGATCGTGTGCCCTTCGATCTGCTGCGTGACCTCCATCAGCATGTCGATCTCGCGCCGTTGGGCGCGCCCCTCGGCCATGCGCACCAGCACGCGCCACATCCACCCCATGCCTTCGCGGCACGGCGTGCATTGGCCGCAGCTCTCGTGCTT
>JASHYD010000882.1 GCA_030043175.1 Xanthobacteraceae bacterium
CCGCACACCCCGCGCAAGCGGCGCGACGGCACGCCAGCCTTTACTTCCTCGCAGCCGTTTCTGGCGCGGGAGCGGGTGCGCTATGTGGGCGAACCGGTGGCGTTCGTGGTGGCCGAGACCCTCGAACAAGCCAAGGATGCTGCCGAGGCGATCGTGGTCGAATACAACGCGCTGTCGGCAGTGTCGAGCACCGCGGACGCCATCGCGCCCCATACCCGCGCCGTGTGGGACGGGTGTCCGGACAATCAAGCCTTCACTCACATGGCGGGCGACAAAACCGCGGTTGATACACCATTCGCGGCGCCGCGCATATTGTTCGCCATCGCCTGGCGATCAGCCGGCTCACCGCCAATTCGATGGAGACGCGCGGCTGCATCGCGCAATACGCCCCCCGCGAGGCACGCTACACCCTGCGCTGCACCGTGCAGGGACCGCATATGATTCGCCGCGTCATCGCGACCGAAGTGTTCGGCATTGCGGAGACGCAGTTTCGCGTCGTCGCGGAGAATGTCGGCGGCGGGTTCGGCATGAAAGGCGGACTTTACCCCGAATATTTGCTGGCCGCGATAGCGGCGCGCCTCGTCGGCCGTCCGGTGAAGTGGATTGCGGAGCGCAGCGAAGGGCTGCAGTCCGATGAGCACTGCCGCGACAACATCACGGAGGCTGAACTCGGTCTCGACCGCGACGGCAGGTTTCTCGCGCTCTCGGTGCGGACGTTTTGCAACATCGGCGCCTACTACACGTCGGACCGCAATGCCGGCCCGCCCACCAACAACATCGGCGTGCTGGCCGGCACCTATGTGATCCCGGCGATGCATGTCGAGACCACGGCGGTGATGACTAACTCCATGATGACCGGTCCTTACCGGGGTGCTGGCCGTCCGGAGGCCGCCTACGTGATCGAGACGATGGTGGACCTCGCGGCCCGCCAGCTCGGTCTCGATCCTGCGGAGCTTCGCAGCCGCAACATGATCCCGGCCCGGGCGATGCCCTACAAGACGGCCCTGATCTACACCTATGACTGCGGCGATTTCGGTAAGAACCTTGAAGACTGCCTGAGACTGGCGGACTATGCAGGTTTTGCGGCACGCCACCGCGAATCGGAGGCCCAGGGCAAGCTGCGCGGCATCGGCATTTCCTCGACCGTTGAGGCTTCCAATGCGGGCCTCATCGAGTATGCCGAAATCCGCTTCGACCCAACCGGCACCGTCACAGTATCGGTGGGGACCCATGATCACGGCCAGGGCCATGCCACCACATTCCGGCAGATCATCGCGGACCGGCTCGGCATTCCGCCTGCGCGCATTCGCTTCAACTACGGCGACACCGACCAGATCGCAATCGGCACCGGCACGTTCGGCTCGCGTTCCACAGTCTCGGCCGGCACGGCGATGCTGATAGCGGCGGAGAAGATCGTCGCCAAAGGCCGCCGCATCGCCGCCCACCTGATGGAAGCCGGCGAGCACGATATCGAGTTCGAGCGTGGCCGGTTCTTGGTGGCGGGCACCGACACGGCGATCGACCTCATGCAGGTGGTCCGCACCGCCTTCATACCGGCAAAGCTGCCGCCGCATACAGAGCCCGGCTTGTTCGAGACCGGCACCTTCTCGGGCGGCCAGCGCACCTATCCGAACGGCTGCCACATCAGCGAGGTCGAAGTCGACGCCGAAACCGGCGCGGTCGCGCTTAAGCGCTACACCGCCGTGGATGACGTTGGCCATATGATCAACCCCCTGCTGGTCGAAGGCCAGCTGCACGGCGGCATCGCGCAAGGAGTCGGCCAGGCGCTGATGGAAAACATCGTCTATGACACCTCTGGCCAGTTGATGACCGGCTCGTTCATGGACTATGCCATGCCGCGCGCAGACGATTTCTGCGCGCTCACCTTGGGCGAGAACGAAGTGCCCACCAAGACCAATCCCCTCGGGGTCAAGGGTGCTGGCGAATCCGGCACCGTCGGGGCGTTGTCGTCGGTGATGAATGCCGTCAATGACGCGCTGGCGCGGATCGGCGCGCCCTATGTGGAAATGCCCGCGACGCCGGAAAAGGTCTGGCGGGCGATGCGGTCCGCAAGCCGGCCCCTGCGCCGATTCGCCCCGTCGCTTGAGAGGAGCACAGCAGGCCGAAGCTCTCCACAGGCTTCCCGCCTCGAGTCAAACCGATGAAGCCGCTCGAGCTGCCGCCCCACCCGCGCATTCTGGTGGTGACCCTGCGGCGGCTCGGAGACGTGCTTTTTACGACCCCCCTCATCGCCAGCTTGCGACGCGCCTTCAGGCATGCCGTGATCGACGTGCTCGTGTTCGATGACGCGGCCGGGATCCTGGACGGCAATCCCGATGTCAACCGGATCGTGACCATGTCGTCGCGTCCAAACGTCTCGCAGGGGCTCCTGCTCGCACTTAGGCTCGCCAAGCGCTACCATCTTGCGGTGTCGACCCAGAGCGGGGATCGGCCCACCCTGTTCGCCCTCCTGGCCGGGCGACGCCATGTCGGACCAATCGATGGCGGCACGCGGGGTGCTCTGCGGCAGCTTGCGCTATCGCGCAGCGTAGCGCCGCAACCGGGATTGCATCGACTGGAAGAGATGCTACGCCTCGCGGACGCCCTCGGAATCGCCCGGGTCTCGCACCTCGTCTGCCCGGGGGACATTTCGCTTCTGGATTCTGCCTTGACCGCCTCGCGGCATCCGGAAGTTGAGAACCAACAACCCTACGCGGTCATCCATGCAGCGCCGATGTTTCGATACAAGCGCTGGACGGCGGACGGATGGCGTCGATTGGCTGACTATCTGCGCGCGCGCGGGCTCAAAGTCGTCGCCACCGGCGGAGCGGCGGCGCCAGAACGCACCTATCTCGACTTCGTATGGGGAGATCTCGGGGACGTGATGCGCCGCGACGGCGAGCTATCCTGGCCGCAGCTTACCACGTTGCTGACCCACGCCCGGCTCTTTGTCGGTCCGGATACCTCGGTCACTCACCTCGCCGCGGCGACCGGATGCCCGACCGTCGCGCTGTTCGGGCCGACCGATCCGCGGCTGTGGGGGCCGGTGCCGGCAGGGGGGCTCGATCCCATGTGGGAAGCGGCCGGAACAACCCAGCGCCGCAAAAATGTCTGGCTCGTGCAGCATCCCTTGCGGTGCCTTCCTTGCCACAATGAGGGGTGCGAGCGGCACATCGCGAGTTTCAGCAAGTGTCTTGACGAGTTGCAGCCCGCGCAGGTGCTGCGCGCTGTCGATGCGGCACTTGCATAGGTAGTCTCCACCCTTGACTTTGCCGCACCCGGGGACAGAAGGGCAGGCTGCGGAGGCCGCGGACGACCGGAGATGGCGCCGCCCGGGAATTACGGCTATGGATCATTCGTGGGGTTAAGGATACCAGCAAGATTGCGTTGATGGCGTTGCGGGGAAATGGCCTTCGTGGCCAAGCGGACAAACAAGGCAGCAATTACGGATCTCGGATTATCTAAGGGGCCTTCGCTACACTGATGTTTTCGAACTTCACGCCACGCATGACCCTAATCCTGATCCACGACCTCGTGGCGGCGGTCCTGGCGGTCGTGGCTGCGTTCTATATCCGTTTCGAAGCCTCGGGCCTCGCGGAGCGCTGGAACCTGCTGCTGCTGCTGCTGCCCGGCGTCGTTGTCTACGCGAC
>JASHYD010000883.1 GCA_030043175.1 Xanthobacteraceae bacterium
GGTGAGGGGTGGGATACTCACGACATGGAGATTGCTGTACCGGGCCTTCGGTGCGTCCTGTGGCACCCGCCACGGACATAGCTGCACCACGCCATCAATGTCCGCTGTCGCATCGAGTAACAGCGTGCCCGGATGAATTACGATGCTGCTTTCATAGCCGATGTTGCCTTCCCACCACTGCTGTTGCGAGCGATGAAGGCGTAGCCATTGGCCAAAGCTCTCGCGAAGCCGAACACGGCGACTACATCGGCATCCTTTGAATGGGCTTTGACGAAATTCGATGCTGCACTCGTGGCGAACCATCGGAGCTTCTCGGCAAGCGACCACGCCCCCTCCTCGTCGGTGGGCCTCTCAATTGAGGGGTCTTCGAAACTGCGGTCAAACATGAACTTGATTAGCTCATCTATGTGAGTCCCTACGGTCTCAGTGTGTCGTTCATCGCCAAGCACAGTCTCACGCACCTTTTGCGCTGACGACAACGCGACATCGTAGATGGTCACCTCCTCGATGCGTTCATCGATCACAGTGAGGGCACGTGGTTGAAGCTCGCCTTTGTGGAAGAGTTGTCGAGCCTTTCGGCTTCCTTTGCCTCCAAAGAACGCATGGGTGACCACAGCCACCGGATAGTACTGTAAGTCATCCTTCGTGAACTGCGCGGCGGGCTCAGGGACCTTTCGTTCTTCCTTCGGCAGCTTGCAATTCGGATCGCGTTCTGTCGTCCATACTGCGACCTGGTCCGGCAACAGTGCGTTCAACTCGCGGAACGTGGTGTCGGCCTTCTCAATCTGGTTGACGACGACCAAACAGCCATAAGGCAACGTGTTGGTGTCCGCGTTCTCTGTGCAGTTACCCTCATCCTCACTGGCGCATCGGACCAGCGCGGTAACAAATGCAAGACCGAACGACGTCTTGCCGCTGCCGACCGGAGCGGACACAACGTGCATTCGGGTTCGGTGTGTTTCGTTGGGCGCACAATGACGACCACCACGGCTATCGACGAAATCTTGCAGGGCTCGATACCCTGCATCGAATACGCTGTCACCGATGCGCCTGTAGAAATCTGTGGTCAACTTGAAGCCAGGGCGCGACTGGTCAAGCTGAATGACGGCCGCGTCGAACTCCAAGCGGAGCCGATCACGGTCGAGTGCGAATGGATGAATTGGCGTGCGGGCGGCGGGAGGGCCAACCAGGCACAATCCAAAGAGGAGTGGTGACCCTATGCCCCCTGTTGGCAGCTGGAGGTCAGCGCCAGAGACATGGGTACCTTCGGCACTCGCGTTCGGTCTCTTAACTGCCGTTCCTGTTGCGTTCGCGCGATCGGATGTTGAACCGCTTTGCTTCTCGCGGCGCCATGGGTCATTGACAGTTTCTGGGGGCATAGTTTTTATAGAAGAACGGGCAGCAACTCCCGAGGTAGCTAGTACAGTCAAGTGCAATGATCGATCTAGTTAAGCTCGTCGAGCAGATTCACAGCGTAATTGTACACAGCGAACTGTGGGTTCCGCTGGGCGTGGTCGTTACGGCGGTCGGGTACTTCGGATTTTGGTTCGGGCGATATTTTCCTAGACATCCGCCAGAGCGCGCGCCCCTTTCAGAAAATCATCAAAGTATCGTCGACGATTATCAGACTAGGCTTTCAGAATGCAGTGACAGGCTTAACAAGGTATTGGATGAGAAGAATAAATACAGTAAACTAACTGATGCAATATTTGATGAGGAAAGCGACCTGTGGAGGCTTCATCGGCCTGCTCCATTCGATGGGTATTCGGTCCCGATAAACTGCTCACGGACAAAAATCATTGTCGTGGCCAATAATAAGGGCGGCGTCGGTAAGACTACTTTGACGGCCGCTTTGGCCGCATACTTTGAGAAACGGAAGAGAAAACGCGTTCTGCTCGTGGACCTTGACTATCAGGGCTCTTTGTCAGCGTGGATGATCCGCGCCGCTGGACTCAAGATACCCCCTAACCAGTCCTTCCGCCTTGCCCTCGCGAATAGTCTGATAGACGGAACGGCGTTGGACCAGTGGCAGCCCGAGGTTCTCGGAAGCACAAAAAACCGAGACGGCGTTCAGGAGGCGCAGCTCATAACGGCGGACTATACCCTGACGCAGCACGAAATGAAGCTTATGCTGCGTTGGTTAGCCGAAGGCGGAACGCCGGACGTTCGTTTCAATATTGCGCAAATAATGCAGAGTGATCGTGTACAACACGAAGAAAGCGGATTCGATGTGGTGTTAATCGACGCTCCTCCCCGGCTAAGCACGAGTGCAATAGAGGCTCTCGCAGCCGCAACCCATCTTCTGGTGCCAACTGTGCTCGACAAGCTTTCGGCCGAAACCGCTGGTAGCTTCCTGAAGCAAGTTTGGGAACTTCGGTCCAGGCTCAATCCAGGCCTCGAACTCGCCGGGATTGTCGGCACAAAGACACCTGCGCGGCCATTGGGCAAGACGCTGGGACCCACTGAAAAGGACGCCCTTGGGAGCGTTATTTCGGGCCTGGGGCAATGGAAGACTAATGGACACGTGTTTGAAATGGATATTCAAAATCTCGCCGCCATAAGAAAAAGCGCGGGCAGCACGAATCCATATTTCTCCGACTGTAATGTGCAGGCTATGTTTGATACCTTCGGCGACGAGTTGTCCGAGAGGATCGGTTTATGAGAATACGCGAGGTACGCGCCGTACTCGAGCAAGTTGCTGCTTCCCATCATCGACTTGGCTCACTAGACTCTGCTGCAGCATTGAATGAGTTCAGCGAAGCGATCAAGCCGTGGGATGACAAAACAGTCGCCGCGTTCGTAAAACTCGCCGGAGGAAGCGGCAAAAGGTATACGGAGCGTTAACCCTGAGGTCGTACAATGGCCGATACGGATTGTACTGCAAGACGAATATATGAGGCGGGGCGACCATGAGTGTGAAGAAGGTTCGCGATGCTCTCAGTGAAGTCGCTGCCGTCCTTGGTGCGGCTGGCGCGAAAACACCGAGCAAGGAGCTTAACGCTCTAAGCTGTGCGTTGGAACACGGCGATGGGAAATCTGTCACGGAATTCTTTTCAGAATTGGGCGAGCGAGTGACGCGAGGCAAAGCAGTTGGCGCGTCCTCTGCGAAGCGCACGTCGGGAAAATCCGTTACGAAGCTGGAGCCGATAGGTGATCAGGCGCGCATTGATCAATACATTGGTAGGCTAGAAAAGGCCGGGATCGATAGCAACGAGTTCCAGGCCGTACTTTCTGAAATCCGGCGCGACAAGTTGATTCGGAAACCCGAGGCTAATGTAATTGCCGCTGCGTACACAAAAGGGCGGCTCACGTGGCCCACAAAGCGCGAGGCTTTCGAAGCCATTGAAGCTACCTTTCGAGATCGTGCTTTCCAGGCAGTCAAAATGCTACAAGTGGACAAAGCGAGTCGGTTTTGACGAGGTCTCCTCTTTGAACATGACTGCACCTTACTATCACAAGCTGTTCAATAACAAGCTTCCATAGCGCATTGGAACGGTCGCCTTCGTTCGCAGTCGTATAGCTCCGCACCGATGTGCCATCGCAGTTCGGTTTTGCGATGTCGCACTCAAAGCGAAGGTATCCATTCCTGAGGGACTGTTGGTGGCCGCCAGCGCCGCAGGATAAATCAGCAACGTCGTCGAGCCGTAGTACGCATTGCGAACAGCAGAGATGTGGGGCATTTCTGCCCCGACATCCCCACCGCAATGACCGCCGTGATCAACCGAGATCGATTTACCTGGGTGTCAGTGAATACTCACACGCTCTGGAAATAGCGTGCCGCAGCTTCAGTAAATTGCTTTGCTACTTTGTCCAGAAGTTTTATCGAATGGGTATGCGTTACCTTCTGTCTGTTCCAAATAACGTCGAAGGCTCTGCTCCTCTGCCTCAGTCCAAATATCCACGGTCGTATCGGTGGCGTCGAACTTGGATTTGACGTCTAGGGCCTCTCCCATTGTCTCGAACCCAAACCACACAGCGTAGACCTTGTTGCCTAACTCCGTTAGCGGTTGGAACAGCTCGGGCAACGGCCAAACTTGCCCCCAATCATACGGAACACGCCCCACCTTCTCGATGAATTCGCGAATAACCTCGCCCAAAATCTCCGGGGTCATACACCAGCTTTCGGGGACGACCAGCGGCACGGCCAGCGCGACTTTCTTGGGGCACGAGAATTTCTCAGGCAAGGCGGCTCTGTCGAGGCAAGCGTGTCCACAATGCACGTGCGCGTGCGCGTGCAACGGAAACGCCCTGCTGAGATCGCTCAGCCATTGTTTTATCATAGCCCTATACCTCCATTGAGTTGTTGGTGCTCTTTCCGGTCATACGGACGTGCCGCGCATTCTGACCAGATGAGTGCGCGACTCCATTCGCCGGGGTGTTGCTGACCCGGGCGTGTGGTGGGTGGATTGGGTGGTTTGGTGCCGGAACAGCCTTAGAGGCCGCTCGGCACGTTCGGATTAACAGGTGACGATGCCGCCTAGGACGCCCGCTGGCGCGTTTTGTCGTGAGGCCCTAACCAGTGGGCCAGGCCGCGGAAGGCCTCTCAGACGCTCAGTGGATGGTGGCTTTCGAGGTAGACCAGCCCGGTGCCAGCCTTGCAGGGCGCTTTCTGGGGCAACACGGAGGCGAGATCGATGATCTACTGCAGGATTTCGGGCGAAAGTAGGTGTTCAAGCGGGCCGCATCGGTCGCTCTCGTCGAGGAACTGTTGAGCGCGCCAAACGGCGGACGACGGCAAGCGCTCAAGGCCTGATAGGCCCCGGGCGCCTGCCAGACCCATCTGCGGAGGGCCGTTTCTGGGGCATATTATGCGGTGTTCCACTTGGCTCTGAAGGTCGCCGCCGAACTGGTCGTTGGGCCGTCTGCCCCCCATCCGACGCGAGATCATGCCGATCGCTGCCCGTCCAGTCTTTGCACGACCTTCAACCTGCCGATCGAAGATCAAGCACCCGTCTACGATGGCTCGGTGATGCTCGGCAAGCGAACATCAACGGGACTGAATTGCGCCAGACCTTCATCCGTGCCGATGCTGCACGCACCGACCATTCCGGTGTGCGGATACATGCTTGAAATATCGCCGTGCCGCTTCCGCGTCGTCACGAGAAAGCTTTGACACCTCGATGGGGCGCCGGGATCTGCTCCTTGCGGAAAGTGGAGGCCGGCCGATGTCGCCCGGCACAGGCGGGCCACGCTGGGGGCCTCCCTGCGGCGGATTCTGAGTAAGCCCGGAATAATCCCGTGGCAGGATGGACAGGCCGCAGGCGTCGTCTTGTTTTCAGAGTTGTAGAGTTCCGAGCGGCTGCCGGGTCTTCCGTTGCCCTGATAGAGCGCCGGTCAGGTCGAGCTACTCTTCAGCTTCGCCTCGATGACCAGATTACCAGCGGCCCATCGGCTCAAAGCCCAGCGTCTTGAACAGCGCGATCCCAGCTGACGATGTGAGCAGGTTCAGTAGCGTTTGCGCTGCATGCGGCTGCCTCGCCGCCGCGCCGATGCTGGCGGTAAAGACGATGTAATTCTGCAACTCCGGCGGCAGCCAGCCGACCAGCGTGACCGCCGGTTCAGATCGGATTGTGGAGACGCCAATCACCACCAGATCCGCGTCCCCGCG
>JASHYD010000884.1 GCA_030043175.1 Xanthobacteraceae bacterium
GTTTTTCAATGAAGCTTGTCATTGCAGTTACTCCCGTTTGGAGTCGTCTCCGTTAAGGTCACAGCCATTTTGCAAAGTTTCTGATGTAGATGGTCTTGATGACCTGCGTAAGCGCGCCGTAAGCCACCAGCGTCGCCACGAGCCACAGAAAGTAGGTCGCCGGCAGCGGGCGCAGGCCGAGGCTGACGCCTAGCGGCGAAAACGGAATGAGGATTCCGATCGCGATGACAACGCCGGTCAAAATCAGCACCGGCGGCGCCGCGGCGCTCTGGATGAACGGAATTTTCTGCGTGCGGATCATGTGCACGATGAGCGTCTGGGAGAGCAGACTCTCGACAAACCAGCCGGATTGAAAGAGCGATTGGTGCTCGGGGCTGTTGGCGCCAAACACGAACCACATCAGGCAGAACGTCGTGATATCGAAGACCGAGCTGACCGGACCGAGAAACATCATGAAGCGGGCGATATCGCCAGCTTCCCATTTGCGCGGCTTCTTAAGGTAGTCCTTATCCAGGCGGTCCCATGGAATCGAAAGCTGGGAAACGTGATAGAGCAGGTCAAGTATCATCAGCTGCAGCGGCAGCATCGGCAGGAACGGCAGGAAGGTGCTGGCTGCCAGCACGCTGAAGACGTTCCCGAAATTCGAGCTCGCCGTCATCTTGAAATATTTGATGATATTGCCAAAGGTTTGGCGGCCCTGCACGACGCCGTTTTCGAGCACCAGCAGGCTCTTCTCCAAGAGGATGATATCGGCGGACTCCTTGGCGATGTCGGCGGCGGTATCGACCGAAATCCCGACATCAGCATCGCGCAGCGCCGCCGCATCATTGATGCCGTCGCCCAGAAAGCCGACGGTATGGCCGTTTGCCCGAAGCATCCTGATGATGCGCGCTTTCTGCAGGGGCGACACCTTGGCAAAAACAGTCGTCCGTTCGACAAGGTCGCGCAGGGTTTCATCGTCGAGGTTCTCGGTGTCCCGGCCGAGCACCGGATTGCGGACGTCAAGGCCGACCTCGCGACAGATCTTCCTCGTCACCACCATATTGTCGCCGGTCAGAATCTTCACCGCGACGCCGTGTTGACAAAGCGCGGCGATGGCCGGACCGGCAGTCTCCTTCGGCGGATCGAGGAAAGCAAGAAACCCCTGCACGACAAGCTTGCTCTCATCGCCCATCGCGTATTGCGCTTTGGTTTCACCGGGCGGAAAGCTGCGGGTGGCAAGCGCAATGACCCGAAAACCGTCCTCATTGTATGCGCGCGTCATCGCCATCAGGGCTCGCCGCCGCTTGTCGTCAAGCGCAACAAGTTCGCCACCCTCTTGGGTGTAGGCCGACATCGCGAGAGTTTCCTCGACCGCGCCCTTGCAGATCAGCAGATGTCCGCCATCACCAGCCTCGACGATGACCGACATGCGACGCCGCGCGAAATCAAACGGCAGCTCATCGACCTTCCTTTGCCGCGGCGCCGCCGGCTGCGCGGCATATTTTATGACGGCGGCGTCGAGCAGATTCTTCAGCCCGCTCTGGTGGTAACTGTTGAGCCATGCCAATTCGAGAACCTTGTCGTTCTCCTTGCCGGAGATGTCGACGTGGTGTTCAAGAATGATCCGGTCCTGCGTCAGCGTGCCGGTCTTGTCGGTGCACAGCACGTCCATCGCGCCCAGATTCTGGATCGCATTGAGGCGCTTCACCACGACTTTCTGCTTTGCCATTGCGAGCGCGCCTTTGGCGAGATTGGCGCTGACAAGCATCGGCAGCATTTCGGGCGTGAGACCCACCGCGACCGATACCGCAAAAAGAAAGGATTGGAGCCAGTCGCCTTTAGTGAGAACGTTGATGAGGAAGACGATCGGCACCATGACCAGCATGAAGCGGATCAGAACCCAGCTCACGGTCTTGACACCGCGATCGAAGCTCGTCTCGGCGCGTTTTCCTGCGACCGATCTGGCAAATGAGCCGAAGTAGGTGTGCGCACCCGTTGCGACCACCAGTGCGGTCGCGGTACCGCTGACGACATTGGTTCCGAGAAAGCAGACGTTGGCGAGTTCGAACTGATCGCCATGTCCGCACGATGCGCGATCGTTCGATTTCTCGGCGAGCAGCCCGAGCGTATCGTGCTTCTCAACCGGCAGCGCTTCCCCGGTCAAAGCGGCCTGACTTACGAACAGGTCGCGCGAAGAAATCAGCCGCACGTCGGCCGGAACCAAGTCGCCGGCCGACAGCCGCACGACATCGCCCGGGACGAGTTCCAGGATCGGCACCTCGCGAGGCTCGCCCTGCACATCCTCGCCCTTGCGGCGCAGCACGGTCGCGGTGGTGCGGACCAGAGCCTTGAGTTTCTCGGCCGCGACGGTGGAACGATATTCCTGCCAGAACTGCAAGCCGACGCTGATCGCGACCATCACACCGATGATGATGATCGGCCTTGGATCGTCCGGGCTGCTGATGAACTGGATGATCGCCAGGGTGACGAGAACGATAATGAACGGGTTCTTGAAACAGACAAGGAGTTGCACGAGCCAATGCGGCGGCCTCTCGTGCGCGACCTCGTTCGGCCCGCCCTTCGCCAGGCGCTGGAGAGCATCGAGTTCAACTAGGCCGTCGAGACAGCTGCCAAGCTTGGCAAGCGTCTCGGCGAGGCTTTGCCCCGCCATTTGGGCCGCCTTTGCCGCCAGGATCTTTTCCCGGTCGAGCGAGCGGCTCTTGCCATTGCCGTTTCTGAGCTTTGCAAGAGCGAATGTCGCGTTCATGGCCCGCCTCTGCGCCGCAATTCCGCGGCGCCGAGGCGAGCAGGGCGTCAGACGTCCTCGCCTGGGCTGGCCGGAATCGCGGCCGTTACCGTGCTGGTGATGATCCCCAGAGGGGTTCCCGCTGCGGCGCCGGAATGGCGCACAGCGGGACGACTAGGTCCCTCGTCCATTTTTCAAGTCTCCGAATTCATCCAGCGGCTGCACATTGAGCCGCCCGGCGGTTGGCAGGTCCTCTCCCTGCCCTCCGCCCTATGCGAGAGAGGGTAGGGACAAGATGCCCGCGGATAGATATCCAACGTTGGTGCGGCCCATCGGTTGCAACCCTATCGGCACGCTTGATGTCCCAGTGGCATTCGCACCCGCTGCCGATCATCGTCCACCGGCGGCGCTCCGGATTTGGGCGGCGGCTCAAAGATAGCCTCGCACGTGCGATCAGCGTATCTCGGTTGCAATACGCGAGCGCGACGGAGCTAGCGTGACGCGCGCTTACGATTTTCGATTTTGCGGGCTCTGCGAACATGGCCCACCTCACACTCCGCTTATCGCGGCTGGCGGGCGAAAGCGGCCGGCTTAAGTGTGGCCGTCGACGCCACGAATGGTCCTAAGGCTGTTGTGGCGCTGCAGACCGGGCCGCCTCGGGTCGCCGTCGCATCGCCAAAGAAGTACTTGTTGGTCGTTACAGTTAAACAATGACCGGTGCCTCGCATCCGGTCCACGACGGCTCAATTAGGCATCGCCGCCGATAAAGTCAACCGTTATAATGGATCCACCGGGAGGTCATCGCCATCCTCCCGCCAGGATGGGAGTCGCGATGCACCACGGCAATCACCCGGAAATCACCAAGCGTCTCAAGCGCGCCGACGGGCATTTGTGCAAAATCATCAAAATGATCGAAGAGGGCAGGCCATGCCCCGAAGTTGCGCAGCAATTGCAGGCGGTCGAGAGCGCGATCGAGAACGCCAAAAAGGCGCTGATCCACGATCATATCACCTATTGCGTCAACCGCTCGCTGCGAGCAGCGGGCCCGGCAGGGCGCTCGGCGTTGCGCGAGTTCAAGCTCGTCGCACGCTATCTTTAACGTCTTCCCCGCCCTGAAGGGCGGGGCCTCCTGCTGCCGGGGGGGCGACGTTCCATCCCGGCAATTTCGCTATTTCGAGCAGTTGTTGATGTCGCGAGCGTGCAACGTCCGGCACTCATCACAATCGCCGCTGCCTCACTTAAGACGCATCCGACCGTTTCGGGCTGCTTGCGGAATGCACCCACAACCCGAGCACGTTTGGGACATGTAGGCTCGGCAACGACGCGCATCACGCCGTCAAGTCAGATGCTTCGCACGAACCCGCCAGACATCGCCGCTATCGCGACGGTTTGTGGCCGCCGGCCCACTTCGCTGCACGCTGAGAAATTCGGTGAGAACTTCGCTTAGCGTTAAAGCTCCTTGCCGGTCCGTCAAGGTCGTGGCCGGGCTTGTCCCGGGCAACCCCGATGACGCCTTATGACAATCCCGGGATCGCTACTCCAAAGGTCTGCAGGATCAGGAACAAGTTGAGCGCCAGCACGACGACCGTTCCTAACACCGCGGCCACGTTGGTGGCTCGGGAGTTCGCGAAAGCACCCATGATGTCGGGGCGGCGGGTGAACATCACAAGTGCAACCATCGGCAGCGGCAGCGCAATCGA
>JASHYD010000089.1 GCA_030043175.1 Xanthobacteraceae bacterium
ATTTTTCGCTGGAGGATAGTCGCGGGCATAGACCGGGGCGGCCAGGAATTCCTTCTCGTCATAGGTCCAGAACTGGCTGACGTTCGGGTAGCGCTTGATCACCGTATTGACAAGTTGCCCATTCTTGCGCTCGCATTTGCGGATGAAAACGTCGCCCACGACGTTCCCGAGGTGATCGAACTTGACCTGTCCACGCGGCGTATCAGTGAGCAACACTCGGTGCAAGGTCTCGGCGAAAGCCTTGCGGTCATCCGACTTTCCGCCGAGCATCTGAATAGCGGCTTCGACGCATTGACCTGCGATGTACATGCCGGCCGAGTAACCGCCCGGCAGTACGCCATAGTCCCGCTGCATTCCGGCAATGAACCGCTTGTTGGCGGGCGAATCGAAATCGGGCGCATACCAATGCGCTGAAATCACCCCGATTGCCTCGTCGCCCAGGCTGCGCAGCAGCGCATCGTCCATGGCGGTCCAGCCCGCAAGCATCGGAATATTCGCCTTGAGGCCAAAGTCCGCATAAGCGCGCATGAACTTGACGGGATTCGATCCGGAAAAGCCGCTCAGCACGCAGTCAACGTTAGCGATCTGGGCAATGTAGGGGGTATAGTCCGGCGTTACGAGCGGTGGCCAGCGTGCAGGCCGACATCGAACTGACCTGCGTCATCGCTAACGATCACGGTGTTGGGGAGAAAGCCATGGGCTTTGATGCTCCCCCACAGCGCACCTTCGGTGGCTATCAGTACCGGATCGGGAGTGACCTTGAGGGCCGAGATGCCGAGCGCGTCGAGATGGGCGTTCCAGGCGGCCTGGTCGGCGAAATATCGGTGGGGATGATCGAGAAGGCGGGCGATCACAGGGCCAGCCAGCGCTCGCTCGCGCATGTAAGCGACCGCCTCATCGTTAATCACATAATCGCTGTGGCCGGCACGCAGCAGTTCAAGGAAGTTGAGGCGGCTCTTGGAGCCCGTGGTGCCGAACCAAGTGAAATGGTCGTTGCCAATCTGTGTGCAAAAGCCGTTGGTGGCCTTGTGGCGTGCGCCGGTGTCGTCCACCGTGATCCAATTGGCGCTTGATAGCCCGGCACGAAGCACGTCACGGGCCTCGGTAAGGAATTCGTTCTTCCCGGTGTTCAGCAAGCGGACCAATTGGCGCTTAGAGATGAAGATGCCGAGGCTGCACAGCAGCGTCACCAGCCGCAACACGGTCATCTGCCCTTGATGGTATAGGGCGAGCACGAAGCGACGCAGTTCTGGACCGAAATGCCCATCGATGCCAGCGGGCAGCGAGGCCGTCACCACCTTGCCATCCGGCGTCTGCCAGCGCTCACAGCGGAAATTGGTGACATGCGGACTGTCCCAGGCGTCGCCGTCCCGCCCCTTCCCAATTTCAGACCGCCGGATCTCCTCCCCAGGACGATTTGTGACTCCACTGTGAAATTCGTTATGAGTCAATTGCTTGAGCGAGAAGGGTGGACAGTTACGATCGGAACGTAGGCGAATCGACCGGAATCTGCTCGGCTGGCCGGAAATCGGTGAGGTGACCGCTTTCGGCGGCAGGAGATCAGCCCGATGCCCCAACTGCAGCTCCCTATATTCCCCGAGGGAGTGACCCAGATCACGGACCTGCTAGCCTTCAAGAAGGAAAACGGCGAGGTTGTGTATTTCAATGGCCTTATGCCGGTCTTCGCCCATGGTGAGCAGGACGTGCGCTCGTTTCGCATGATTACCAGTTTCTTCTACGTGAAAGGTTTTGTCCAACAAAGCGACCTGTGTCGGACCTTTGGAGTGACGCCCATCGCGGTGAAAAGGGCGGTCAAGAAATATCGCGAGGAGGGACCGGGTGGATTCTACGCCGAGCGCCGTGTACGCGGTGCAGCGGTGCTGCTTCCTGATGTAGTGGAGAAGGCCGAGGACCTTCTGGCAGAGGGCGTTTCAGTAACCGCCGTGGCGAGTCAGCTCGGAATTGGCGCGGACACGTTGCGCAAGGGGATCAAGACCGGACGGGTTCGGGTCAAAAAAAACAGTCAACAGTCAAACATGAACTGACGTCGCTCGTAAATGGTGCGGCTAGCGAGGCCGCCGAGGCAGCCAACATAATATCGGCCGAGCGCCGGTCGGCTGCCATAGAACCACAACCAGCGAGGGCCAGTACAAGCGCCAACGAAAGCAGCAGCGAAGAAGCCGTCACCGCGCCGGCGGGTGTGATCGCAGTACTGCAACGACCCGCGGCCACCACCAAGAGTGAGCGCGCTGAAGTCGACTGCGCCGCCCCGATGGGGCGTGGGGCGACTGCAACAACGGAACGGATTCTCGCCAGCATCGGGAAACTCGATGAGTGTGCTCCACGGTTTGATGCCGCTCTTGATGTCCCGAACGGTGGCGTTCTATTGGCTCTGCCCTCACTCCTGGTCAGCGGGCTTTTGCATCACGCCCGGAAGATGTTTCGCTTCCCGGCCGGCTTTTACGGTCTTCAATCCATCTTTCTGCTGTTGGCGTTCATGGCGCTTGGCCGGCTCAGGTCCGTTGAGGCTCTGCGCTATCACTCGCCGGGTGAATGGGGAAAACTGGTTGGTCTGGATCGCGTCCCGGAAGTTCGCACCTTGCGCATCAAGCTCAAGCATCTGGCCGATCAGGAGCGGGCGTTCGAGTGGAGTGCAGAGCTTTGCAAACAATGGATGACGGAGGCGCCTGAAGAGGCGGCCATTCTCTACGTCGATGGCCATGTGCGGGTGTACCACGGCAGAACCAAGAAATTGCCCAAACACTATGTCGCGCGTGAGCGCCTGTGCCTGAGCGCGACCGCTGACTATTGGGTCAATTCGATGGAGGGCAAGCCGTTCTTCGTAGTGAGCCAGGCTGTCAACCCAGGTATTCTGCAGACTCTGACGGACGACATCGTTCCGCGTCTTGAACAGGACGTCCCGAATCAGCCAACTGCCGCCGAGCTTGAGGCGGATCCCCTTCTTCACCGCTTCACCGTAGTGTTCGACCGTGAGGGGTACAGCCCGGCTTTCTTCGCCACAATGAAGAAACGGCGCATCGCCTGCCTGACCTATCACAAGCACCCCGGCGAGGATTGGTCTGCACAAGAGTTCTCCTCGACCGAGATACGCTTGGCCTCAGGAGAGCGGACCACCATCGAGCTTGCCGAGCGTGGAACCAAGCTGAGCAATGGGCTGTGGGTGCGCGAATTCCGCAAACGGTCCGACAGCGGCCACCAGACCGCGATCCTCTCTACAGATTACCAGAACCCAGCGGCGACGCTGGCCCCGGCGATGTTTGCGCGATGGTCTCAAGAAAATTTTTTCCGATATATGCGGCAAAGCTTCAATCTGGATGGACTTGTGGACTATGGCACCGACGCCGTTCCCGAGACCGCGCGGGTGATCAATCCGACCTATCGCACACTCGACGGACAGATCCGCAAGAAAGTGGCTCTGCTCAATCGAAAGATCGCCGAGTTCGGCGCCATCAACCTGGATGACGACATTGAGCCGGAAAAGGTCGAGGCTTTTGCGCAGCGCAAATCCGATCTGCACGAAGTCATCGCCCAGTTGCAGCAGGAGGTCGATGAACTCAAAGTGCAGCGCAGGGCCACGAAACGGCACATCACCTACAATGAGCTGCCGCAGGACGCGCGCTTCGATCGCCTAAGCACGCAAAGCAAGCATCTCATCGATACGATCAAAATGATCGCCTATCGGGCGGAGACTGCCATGGTCCAGATCGTTCGCGAGAAGATGACGCGCCACGATGACGCGCGAAGCTTGATGCGCGCAATCTACAAGACCGAGGTTGATCTGGAGCCAGACCTGCAGGCTAACACACTTACGGTTCGGATCCATCCGCTTGCCAATGCATCATCGGACGAAGCGCTACGACACCTCTGCAGCGAGCTCAACGCCACAGAAACAACTTTCCCCGCTACGCAACTGCGCGTCATCTACGAACTGATCTCGCCTCAAATTCTATGACGTTGGGGGACATCAGGATGTCTGAATTTGGTCCTCGCCAGAGCCAAACCGCCCTGACTGCCATAACTTTTGCTCCTGGTACATTCGAAGCACCTGAGCCATTGCGATTGCTCGATTTTTCTCAAATGTCGATTCGCCACTCCCACGATCGTCAGTACACTGGGCGGCGGCACTGGTGCCAGCCTAGCCCCAGGAGTAGCCCATGCCGAACTACATCTTGTTTCTCTACATAAATCCCGACCGGCCTCGGCCGACCTCGCCGGACGAGGCCCTGGCCATCACCAAAACCTATGTCGCCTGGACCGAGCGCATCCGCACTGAGGGACGCCACCGCGCCGGCCAGAAGCTGACCAACGACGCCGGCAAGATCATGCAGTCGAAGGGCGGCCGCACCAGCATCACGGACGGCCCGTTCGCGGAGAGCAAGGACGTGATCGGCGGCTTCTGGGTGATCAGCGCCAAGGACTACGACGAGGCCTGCCGCGTGGCGGAAACGTCGCCGCATCTCGGCTATGGCGGCCGGATCGAGGTCCGCGAGATCGACGAGATGTACTCGACCTGATTGAGGCTCGCCGAGGGACCAGTGCGGTTGGGATGTGAGGCTGCAATGAACGGGCGCGCAAGTTCCGATACGGGCGTCACATCCGCCGCACTGGTCGACGACCTGTTCCGGCGCGAGGCCGGAAAGATTTCCGCTTGGCTGGCGCGCATGCTCGGGCCGGGGCGGCTCGACTTGATCGAGGACGCGGTGCAGGACGCGTTCGGGGCGGCGCTGGAGCATTGGCCCTTCAGCGGGGTGCCGCAGCGGCCATCGGCATGGCTCGCCATAGCCGCCCGCAACAAGGCGCTCGACCGACTCAAGCGCGACAAGCGGCTCGACACGTTCGACGAGAACGCGGCGTCGCTGCTCGGCTTTGCCGAGCCGGAGGACACCGGGCGGCTCGATGACACGCTCGCGCTCATGTTCGTCGCCTGCCATCCGGCACTCGACCACGACGAGCAGACCATGCTGACGCTCAAGACGGTGTGCGGCTTCGGCATCAAGGAGATCGCGCGCGCCTATCTGTCGAATCCCGAGGCGGTGACCCAGCGGCTGGTGCGCGCCAAGCGCAAGCTCAAGGAGCTTGACATCCGCTTCGAGATCCCCGAAGGCCCCGACCTCACCGCGCGGCTCCCGGCCCTGATCGCTGCGATCTATCTCCTGTTCAACGGCGGCTACACGACCGGCGAGGGCAGGGCCCTGATGAGCCGCGAGCTGTGCGCCGAGGCGTTGCGGCTTGCTACCCTCCTGACCATCCATCCGACGACCGCAACCGGCGAGTGCCACGCGCTCGCGGCGCTGATCTCATTCCACTTCGCGCGGGCCGACGCGCGCATCGGTCCGGGGGGCGGGCTGATCCTGCTGGCCGAGCAGGACCGCGCGCGCTGGGAGCGCGACCTGCTCGCGAACGGCTTCGCGCACCTGCAGCAGGCGATGGCGTCCGACGCGCTCACCGCGCTGCATCTCGAGGCGGGCATCGCGTCGGTGCATGCGGCGGCGCCGTCGTTCGAGGCTACCGACTGGGGTATGATTGCGCATTACTATGGCATGCTCGAAGAGCTCAAGCCGACCCCTGTCGTGGAGCTCAATGCTGCGATCGCCTGCGCCCATGTCGAAGGTCCCGCCGCCGGCCTCGCGCGCCTCGATACGCTTGCGGGGGCGCGGCGGCTCGCGCACTACGCGCTCTACCACGCCGCGCGCGGCGATTTTCTGGAGAAGCTCGGCCGCCCCGACAAGGCGCGCGAGGCTTTCGCTGCGGCCCTCGAGTGCCCGCTCAACGCGGCGGAGCGGGCGTATCTGGAGCGAAAGCTGACCGGATAGCCGGCGCGTCATCGAGCGCCAACAGGCCGCAGAAGTGCTTGCCCACCTCAAGGTGGCGTCGATCGCCGAGAGCGAGGCGATTCCATTGCGCTACGCGGCTCTCGCGGGATCTTTCCACCTGTCCTGCTGCCCAGCGAAACTCAACACACCACCATCTGCAGCAGCCGAGAAATTGGAACCGGTGCTAGAGCCGGTGGTTACGTCCAAAGACCATCGTCGCCGATAGGCGAAGCAGGAGACTGCATTATGGTTGATCAACACGTATTTGACAGTCAGCTCAAGGCGGATCGTTTCCCCTTGCCGCAGAACATGCGGGCGGTCCAGGTCGGCGCGTTTGGAGGGACTGAGCAGTTGCAGCTTTCTTCGATATCTGTGCCGGCGCCGCGCAAGGGAGAAGTTCTCGTAGGGGTCGGCGCCGCGGGGGTGGGGCCCTGGGATGCGCTTATCCGCGAGGGAAGGAGCGGGCTTGCGGTGACTTTGCCGGTGACACTTGGTGCCGATCTTTCCGGCGTTGTCGTCGCGGTCGGTGGCGGCGTGGAAGATTTGGAGCCCGGCGATGCAGTTTTTGGAGTCACGAACGATCGCTTCGTGGGAGCTTGCGCTGAGTTTGCGCTAGCCGATGCATCCCGTCTGGCGCGCAAGCCGGTAGGACTTGGCTTCATCGAAGCCGGCGGAATACCCGTCGTCGCCGTAACGGCCTGGTCGATGCTTTTCGAGTATGGCAGGCTGCAGAGTGGCCAACGTGTCCTTGTCCATGGCGCTGGTGGGAGCCGTCGGCAATCTCGTCGTCCAGCTTGCTCATGGTGCAAGCGCAGAAGTGATTGCCACCTGCCGAGCGCGCGACATCGCTTTCGTCACGAAAATGGGCGCCGACGAGGTGATCGACTTCGAGACCACGGATTTCGTTTTGGGCCTAAAACCCGTCAACCTCGTCATCGATACGGCTGGCGGCGAAACACAGCGGCGGTCTTTCGATGTTATCGCTCCAGGGGGCAAGCTGGTTTCCGTCGTGTCGCCGCCCAACGAAGCATTGGCCGCGAAAGCACACATACAAGCGCATTACTTCATCGTGGACGTGCGGCGTGCGGCACTGAACGAGCTTGGCGCGCTGTTCGCGGATGGCGCGCTTCAGGCGAACATTGGTGAGGTCTTGCCGCTTGCCGAGGCTCCGCTTGCCCACGAGATGCTCGCCGGCCGCCCGCATCGTCGCGGGAAAATCGTGCTCGAAATCGAGTCCCGGCTCTAGGCGAAGCTAGCGCTGTAAAGGCCTGCGTCGTTACGGGCTAATATACTTCCGCTAATCGAATGGTCCGGCCGTGCTCCTGCCTCACCAGCAAGTGATCTGGAACGGAGCGAGTGTCAAGCGGAGCACCGCCATGTCCAACAAATCAAATTCGACCGTTACCACCATGGGGTCGATATCGGCCAGAACTCGTTCCACGTCGTCGGGCTCGATCAGCGCGGAGCGATCGTACTGCGGCAGAAGTGGCCACGCGGCCAGATCCAGGCGCGCCTTGCCAACGTGCTGCCCTGCCTGATTGGCATGGAAGCCTGCGTTGGCGCACATCACCTCAGCCGGAAGCTGCAAGCGCACGGTCACGATGCGCGACTGATGCCCGCGAAGAGCGCCCACCGCCTGATGACGCGCTGGCTTCCGCACCAGAGGGCCCGATTTCGACCCGGCCTTCTTGCATTGCTGTGATCCGCCGGCAATCTCATTGGCGGTTGCGACGTCGGCACGGCGATCAGCCACCGTCTAGAACATTGGTGCGTAGTACCTTCGATAGCTGATGTGCTGACGCGATGGAAGGCTCCAGCGGCAAAGGGTCAAAAGCGGCTGTGAGCAACCGCAGCCAATCAACCCTCTAGTTGATCGCCTCGTCGGCGCCCAAGAGCAGCAGAGCCGGAACTTCGAGCCCAGCGTCGATTGCTTTACGAAGAGCCAGCGAGTACAGGGATAGAAAAGGTCCACGTCGGGGGTATAGCAATGATCCATGCCACGGCCGCAGTCAGTGCCCTTGTATTGGGGGTGGCTTTTGCCGCGGCATTGACGCCGGTCACCTGCCTTGGCGAAAACAGCAATCACTTGCCGGCCCGGGCAACACAGGAGTTGCCGCCCGAGCTGCTCTCGCTGTTGCGGCAAAAGAAAATGCCAAAACATTCGCCGATCCTTGTGCGCATTTTCAAGGAAGAGGCGGAGCTTGAAGTCTGGAAGCAAGACAACACCGGCCATTTCGACCTGCTCAAGATCTTTCCGATCTGTCGGTGGTCGGGCGATCTTGGGCCCAAGTTGCATGAGGGCGACCGCCAAGCTCCAGAGGGGTTCTATACAATTACCCCCGAGTTGATGAATCCGAATTCTAATTTCTATCTTGCGATCAACACGGGCTTCCCCAACAGCTTCGACAAAGCGAACGACCGCGACGGCAGCGCTCTCATGATCCATGGCGACTGCTCGTCGAGTGGTTGCTATGCCATGACCGACGAACAGATGGGCGAGATCTATTCACTGGCGCGCGACTCACTCCG
>JASHYD010000885.1 GCA_030043175.1 Xanthobacteraceae bacterium
GCGGCTTCGGCGCCGAGGTTGCGGAGCTCGGCCTCTAAAGCCTTGCCTTCAGCTTCGCGGCGGCCGGACGCGACGACGCGCGCGCCCTCCTTGGCAAAGGCTAGGGCGGTGGCGCGCCCGATACCGCTCAACGCCCCTGTAATCAAAACAACTTGTCCGGTCATGTCGCTAGTCCTCCAAGGATATGGCGGTCGCAGGGGCCGCTTGGTTGGCGTCTGGGTTTTCCCAGTCGTCTGGCATAGGCCAGAGATGAACTCTCCCGAGGGCTTGAAAAATGGGCCGTAGTTCCAAACATATCGGACTTCGTTGTCCGCAATGAAGGTTCGCGGATGGACAGTCTGGGATCGCTGAATGCCTTCGTTGAGGCCGCGGAAGCTCGAAATTTCACGGTTGCGGGGCGGCAACTTGGCGTGTCGTCTTCGGCGGTCGGCAAGGCGGTGGCGCGGATGGAGGAACGGCTTGGCGTGCGCCTCCTCCATCGCAGCACGCGCAGCATCACACTAACAGCGGAAGGTGCCTTATTCCTCGAACGCTGCCGGCGCATCTTTTCTGAAATCGAAGCGGCCGAGCTTGAACTGTCACAGACACACCAAGCCCCGCGCGGCACGCTGCGTGTCAGCCTGCCCTTGGTCGGCACGCTGATGATGCCTACTCTCGTCGCGTTCATGCGGGCGTATCCCGAGATAATACTGGATCTCGATTTCAGCGATCGGGTCGTCGATGTGATCGAGGAGGGCTTCGACGCCGTGGTGCGCTTCGCAGAGGTCGGCGACTCGCGCTTGATGACTCGGGCTTTGGGCACATATCGCCGACGCCTCGTGGCGGCCCCGGCCTATCTAGCGGCTAAGGGTGTTCCTCTGATCCCGGACGACCTCAAGGCTCATGCCTGCCTGCACCACAAGTTTCCGACCAGCGCAAAGCTCGAGCGATGGCCGCTCTGGCCCGAGCATGCCGGCATCGAGACCGAACTGCCCAGGACAGCCATGGCAAGTACGCTCGAGCCGCTAATCTGTATGGCCGAACAAGGCATGGGAATCGCCTACCTGCCGGACTTCGCCATAGGCTGGCACCTTCGTGAAGGCGTACTCGTCACCGTGCTCGACGACTACACTGATCGCTCCGGACCCCTTCGGGGTCCTATGGCCGTCGAGCCGGCATCTTTCTCCCAAGCTAAGAGCGTTCGTAGACTTTCTCGCCGCGAACCTTGTCCTCGGCGCGGATGGCGAATCAGACACAGCAGGAGAGACAGCCGGATAAGTTCCTAAACAGGTCAATCTCTATCCTCCCAAGGCCAGCCGTGGCGTATCGCTGCGCCCCGCCCGGCTAACAATTTCGGGCTGGGGTCCTGTGCTGCACCTTGACTCTGCCAGTCGCCCCGTCAGTTTCGATTTCTCTTTTGCTTGGATTTTGCGCACGTTCCCAGCGCTCCAGCGCATTCGCGGCCGGGCAGGTCAGCCGCCACATTACGCCTGAGGTCGCGTAATTAAGCTCGACCTCACCGCCGACGCTCCGCTCCACCATCGAGCCGACGACCATCCCGCCGAAGCCATGGCGCTCTGGTGGCGATACGGGCGGTCCATTGCGCTCAGTCCAGCTCATCACGAAGATATCGCCCTCAAGCTGCCAGCCCACATCGACGTGGCCCGTGTCCACCGACAGCGCGCCGTATTTACCGGCATTGGTCGCTAGCTCGTGCAATGCGAGACCGATGGCTTGGCCGGCGGTGGCTTTCAAACGTAGCTTCGGGCCGTCGACCGCGATCCGAGATCCGACAAGATCTGCAAAATGAGCGAGCTGGGCGCGCACTAAGTCCTCGACATCAGCTCCCTGCCACTTGTTCCGGACCAGCAGGTCCTGACTGGCTGCGAGCGCACCGATGCGCTCATTAAAGCGCCCGATAAAGTCTTCAGGCCGGCGTACAGCGGTCTGGCGGTCGATGGCCTGCACCAGGCTGAGCACGTTCTTGGCGCGGTGGTTGGACTCACGCATCAGAAAGAGAATCTGGTCATCGTAGGCTTTTTGATCGGTCACGTCGTACGCCATGGAAACAAACAGGCGTCGTCCATCCGACTGGGTTCCCACGGCAGCGGGAAAAAACCTCCAATGACGTTCACCGCCATCTTTAGTGCGGATCGTCCTTTCATAACCCGGCCGCTCTGAACGCCCGGTCGAAATGAGCCGGCGCAAATACTCGAGCACTTCATCCGAGCGTTCCCGATAGGCTCGGGTTGTCCAGTCCTCCAGTCGGCGCAGCTCCTCCCTCGAATACCCGGTTTCTTCGAGCCAGCTCTGGCTGATCGCAAGGATTTGTTCCCGATCGTCGTACAGGGCGATTGGCAGCGGGGAGGCGAGGAGTAACGACCTGAACTGTTCCTCGCTCTTGCGCAGTTCCTCCTCCTCCTGTTTGCGCGCGGAAATGTCCTCAATCACCGCGATGATATCGTCAATTGACCGGTCGCTCTTGCGCACACAGCTAAAATTCACCCTAACCAAGACCGTCGAGCCGTCCTTGCGCAGGTAACGCTTCTCCGCGTCATAGCGGTCGACCTTGCCATCGCGCATCAGCTCGAAACGTGCAACACTGGCCGCGAGATCCTCCGGGTGGGTGATGTCCAGGAACGACTTGGTCCTGAGCTCATCGGCCGAATAGCCGAGCATGCGGCACGCCATTTCGTTGACCCTAAGCAACCTGCCGTCAGACGCGATACGAGCGACACCGATTGGCGCATTGTCGAACATGACCCGGAACTGCGTTTCGCTGTCAATGAGAGCGCGCTTGGCCGTGACCTGGTCGGTAATCACCTCGGCAAATAGCAGCACGCCGACGATCCCGCCGCCGGCGGTGCGCCATGGCTTCATCGACCAGCGTACCCATTGGGTGCGGCCGTCCTGGCGCGGGAAAGAGTCCTCCTCGCTAGCCAGTTCATCGCCCGCCAGCACTCGGACATGAATCTCGCGCCACCGCGGTGGTACGTCTGGGAATGTCTCGCAGATTGGGCGGCCGATGACCTGGGTGAGGTCTCC
>JASHYD010000886.1 GCA_030043175.1 Xanthobacteraceae bacterium
CATCTCCCTGTGGCCGTGATCGGTGCTGGACAGGCCGGGCTTTCGATCAGCTGGTACCTCAAGCGCCGCAGCATCGATCACATTGTGTTCGAAAAACAGCGCGCTGGTCACGCCTGGCGCGCCGAGCGCTGGGATTCGTTCTGTTTGGTCACACCGAACTGGCAATGCCAGCTTCCCGGCTTCCCTTACCAGGGGCCGGATCCGCAGGGATTCATGCTGCGCGACGAGATCATCGAATACGTCGCTGACTTCGTCGCGTCATTCGATCCGCCGCTGCGGGAAGGGGTCACCGTAAAGGCCCTCCGTAGCAATCCCCAGCATGGCTTCACGCTCGACACCACTGACGGCCGCTACCTCGCCGACCAGGTCGTGATCGCAGCGGGCGGTTACCAGATAGCGGCGATCCCGCGTTGTGCTGAGCGGCTCGATCCTGATCTGGTGCAGATCAGTTCCGCGGAATATCGCAATCCTGATCGGCTCCCGCCGGGCGCGGTACTCGTCGTGGGCAGCGGGCAGTCGGGCTGTCAAATCGCCGAGGATCTGCACCTCGCCGGCCGTAGGGTTCATCTTTGCGTCGGCGATGCGCCGCGTGTGTCAAGGCGCTATCGAGGTAAGGACGTGGTCGAATGGCTGCATCTGATGGGCTATTACGATCTGCCGGTACACGAGCATCCGCTGCGCGAAGGTGTCCGTGACAGGACCAACCATTACGTCACCGGCCGTGACGGCGGCCGCGACATCGATTTGCGCCAGCGCGCACTCGAGGGCCTGGAACTCTATGGTCGCCTGCGCGATGTCAGCGGCAGCTGCCTTGTCCTCGACGATGATCTCGCTCAGTGTCTCGACCAGGCTGACCAGGTGTCGGAGAGCATCAAGACCAGCATCGACGGCTTCATCGCCAAGCAGGGCATCGCGGCGCCGGAGGAGGCCCGCTACAAGTCCGTGTGGGCGCCGCCATGCGAACGCGAGAAGCTCGACTACCGGGCGGCTGGAATCAATTCGGTCGTCTGGTGCGTCGGTTTCCGCACTGACTACAGCTGGCTCGATCTGCCGGTGTTCAATGGCCGCGGACAACCCTCGCACGTCCGCGGCGTCACCCCGGTGCCGGGCATCTACTTCCTTGGGCTGCCCTGGCTTTACAGTTGGGGCTCCGGGCGCTTCTCCGGAGTGGCGCGCGATGCCGAATATCTCGCCGAGCACATCGAGGCCCGAGTGGATTTGACGCGGGCTGAGCATCGGGCCGCCCTCAATGAAGCTGCGATCGGGTCATAGCGATCGCTCAGGTGGAAGTCCGGCCGTGCTGCTCGCGCGGCGCTTGCGCCTCGCAGGCCAGCGAGGTGATTTCGGGGGTGGGCTCACCGGCTCTTGATCCGCAGCAGCTCTTTTCAAGCCGCGCTAACAATCCACGTAGGCTTTGACTGTCTAGCCGCGACATCATCTCCTCGCATGCGCCGGGAGCCAGCGTAACGGTCCGCTGTCTGGTGAGGAGGGTCATGGTGTCTGGAATCAGCGCGAACCGATCAAACTGCGATGTGACGAGCGATCACGTTGGTGGATGCGGAACGGCGGCGAGCAGTTCGCGCACATAGTCGGTTTTGGGCGCTCCGAGCACGTCGTCGCAGAAGCCCTGCTCGACGATCTCTCCGGCTCGCATGACAATGACGCGATCACACAGCAGGCGCACCACGTTAAGGTCGTGGGAGACGAACAAATAGCTCATACCCAACAGCACCTTTAAGTCCCGCAGCAGATTGAGCACCACGGCCTGGACTGACACGTCCAGGGCAGCGGTGGGCTCGTCCAGGACCAGCAACTCTGGTCGCAGCGCGATTGCCCGGGCAATGCCGACCCGGGCTTTCTGACCTCCGGACAGCTGATGCGGGAAGCGGTCGAGCAATTCTATCGGAAGGCCGACCTGGGCGGCGAGGTCCTCGCACCGCGCCCGCCATTCGGCGGCGTTCTTGCGTCCGTCGAGCCGGATCAGCGGGTCCGCGATGGCGCGCCGCGCCGTGAAGCGGGGGTTGAGACTATCAGTCGGATCCTGGAACACCATCTGGATGCGCTTGCGCATCGGGTGCGTGGCAAATTGCTTGGCCGGAACGGCACCGATGTCCTCGCCGTGGAATTCAATCTTGCCTGAGGTCTTGTCGATCAGCCGCATCAACATCATGGAGGTGGTCGACTTACCGCATCCCGATTCACCGACCAGGCCTATGCTGTCGCCGCGCCCGACCGTAAAGCTGATGCCGCCCACTGCGCGGAACGGCTGTTCCTTCGCTGTGCGACCAAAAAACTTGGCGAGCGAGCCTGTTGCTGCATTGCGTGGATATTCCTTGACGAGGTTTTCGACGATGAGGAGCGGCGCATCGGCTGCCTCTTTCTTGGTGTGCGGCGAGAGAGCCTGCTCCTCCTGATCTGAACAAGGCGCGTCCTTCGGCAACAAATCACGCAACTCGGCGCCGAGGCGAGGCGTCGCCTTCATGAGCATTCGCGTATATGGATGGGCGGGCGAGGCGAAGATCTCCCGCGACGGGGCGGTCTCCACCACCTTGCCACTTTCCATCACGACAATGCGGTCGCAATAGGTGGCGGCGAGGCCGAGATCGTGCGTGATGAGGATCGTCGACATGCCGCGTTCCCGGGTCAAGTCGACCACCAAGTCCATCACGGCCTTTTGCGTGATGACATCAAGTCCGGTGGTCGGCTCATCGGCGATCAGAAGTTGCGGGCGGCAGGCGAGAGCAAGCGCAATCACAACGCGTTGGCACATGCCGCCCGAAAGCTCGAACGGATAGGCATGATAGCGCTCCTGCGGGTTGGCAATGCGCACACGGCGCAACGCGTCGATCGCCTTGGCCCTGACGTTGGAGGAGGAGGCCTGAGCGTGTTGCAGCAGTATGTCCTCGATCTGCTTGCCGACCTTGCGGATCGGATTGAGCGCCGCCCGCGGGTTCTGGAAAATCATCGACATTTCCCGGCCGCGCAGCTCGCCTGCCTCACTTTCACTCGCCGCAGCAACGTCGAAACCGCCGAATACGACAGAGCCCCCGGCAATTCGCCCGGAACGATCCAGAATTCGCATCACCGCGTAGGAAGTGACGGATTTTCCCGAGCCGGACTCTCCGACGATGCCCAGCGTCTCGCCTTTGGCGACGGTTATGTCGACGTTTCGTACGGCCTGCACCTTGCCGCGCCGGGTGACGAATTCGACTGTGAGGTCCTTGATGGCGAGAAGCGGGACGCCGGCGGTCACGGCGGGTCCCTCATGTTCGCCGCTGCGGGTCTACGATGTCGCGCAGGCCATCACCGAGCAGATTGAAACAGAACACCGAGACCATCAGGGCCGCACCCGGAAAGAACGCAATCCACCACTTGCCGCCCACCATATCTGTTGCACCTTCCGCAACCATGATGCCCCATTCGGCGGTTGGCGGACGCACACCGAGGCCGATGAAGGAGAGGCCGGCGGCATTGAGAATTGCGTAGCCCATGGTGAGCGACATCTGTACCACCATGATGGGCATCACGTTGGGCAGAATTTGCGCCAGCACAATGCGCATTTCGCTGTTGCCGCAGAGCCGCGCCGCCTGCACGAAGCCCGCATCGCGCCGCAGATTGGCCTCGGCGCGGGCGATTCGCGCGTAAAGCGGGAAATTGATGATCGCGGTCGCGATCACGATGTTCGTTACCGTATTGCCGAGCGCCGCCACGATGCCCATCGCAAGTACGAACAGCGGAAACGCCATGATGGTGTCCGCGAGTCTTGCGACGATGCGATCGGTCCAGCCGCCGAAAAAACCCGCCATTACGCCCGAAATGCCGCCGAGCAAAAATACCAGCGCCACCGAAAAAACCGCGATGGCGAGGTCGAGGCGGGCCGCCACGATCACGCGGCTCATGATGTCACGGCCCAATTGATCGGTACCGAACCAGTGCGTCGCGGATGGCGGCTGATAGGCGGCATCAGTATTGCTGGCAAGCGGATCGTGGGGCGCGACCAGCGGCCCGAAAACCGCGCAAACTGCGATCAGCAGAAATAGTCCAAAGGCGAGCCCAGTGACTGGATTTTCCCCGATCACATAGAGCGCGTGCTTGAGGATCGAGAACCGCGAAGCGACAGGAGGCGGCGCGTCTGCTCGTTCGCGAGATGCAGGGACTTCGGCAGTATCGATGCGAACGGCCTCATTCATCCTTCTACCCTCATGCGGGGATCTATGAGGCCATAGACGAGGTCGATCATGAGATTGAGGAGCACATAGAGGACCGCCATGGTGAGCACGAAACCCTGCACTGGTGCAAAGTCGGAGGTGATCAGCGCCTCGACCGCGTAGGAGCCGATTCCCGGCCACGCGAACACTTTTTCCACCAGCACGTTGGCTCCGAGCAGGAAGGAGAACACCATGCCCAGAGTGGTGACGACCGGCAGCATGGCATTGTGCAACGCATACCTGATGATCACCGTGCGGGACGACAAGCCGCCGGCGCGCGCAGTGCGCACGAAATCGGCGGCCAGCACCGACAACATGGAGGCGCGCGTCATGCGAGCGATGGGGGCAAGCGAAAAAATCGCCAGTGTTGCCGCCGGAAGAACCAGTTGGGCGGCTGCCGCCCGGAACAGCTCGAAGTCATGCGCGATCAGACTGTCGATGAGGTAGAAGCCGCTCACGGTCGGTGGCGGTTCGTAAAGAAAGCTCAAGCGTCCGAGCGGTTCGGCAGCCCAACCGAGCTGGTAGTAGAACAGGTAAGAAAGCAGGAGACCAGTGAAGAACACCGGAAGGGAAACGCCGGCCGTGACAACGATGCGGCAGGCGTGGTCAATCAAGGAACCTTGCCTGACGGCCGCCAGGACGCCAAGCGGCACCGCAATCAGCACGGCGACGAAGAGGCCGACAAGGGTCAGCTCAACGGAGGCCGGAAGGCGCGCCGCGATATCGGCCGTCACCGATTGCCCGGTGGTGAGGGAGGTGCCGAAGTCACCGTGGGCAAGGTCGGTGACGTAACGGATGAACTGCTCGGGCAGTGATTTGTCAAGGCCAAGTTGCTTTTTGATTTCCTCGATCGCTTGGACGGAGGCCGCTGGTCCGGCGAAATAGGCGGCGGTGTCTCCCGGCAATACCCGGGTGAGCAGGAAGGAAACGATGATGACGCCGATCAGGCTCGGGACTACGGTGGCGAGGCGCCTTGCGATTAGCTTCAGCACGGCAGCGCCTTACCCCTTCGTCAAGCCCCGGTAGTCAAGTCGCCGGTGGAACCAATACTGATATCCGCTGATATTCTTTTGCATCGCGACGTTCACATAGGGTTGGAACAACGGAACGCGCGGCATGTCCGCGAAGGCCAGATCGACGAAGCGCCTCACGTTCTCGTCATATTCGGCGGTTTTGCCGACTGCCGCCGCATCGCGGGCGCCTTCGATGAATTGGTCCATGTCCTTCGATTGGTAGCTCATCGTGTTGAACACCGAATTCTGTCCATGATAGCACCAGATGAAGAAGTACTCCGGATAGTCGAGCCAGCCTGAGAACACGTTGGTGTAGAGCGGCAGCGACTTCTTGTTGAGCTCGGTTCGCCAGTTGGCGCCTGGCACTTTGTTGATTGTGGTCTTGATTCCGATCTGCGCCAGGCTTTCTTGGGTGAGAACGCAGAGCGGCTCGTTGACGCCGGCAAAGCCGAGGTCGAACGACAGCGTCGTCTCGAAGCCGTTCGCATAACCGGCCTCGGCCAAAAGCCGTTTCGCCTTGGCGATGTCGGTGGTGAACTGATGGGGCTGCGGCCAAGCGACCTGCGTCTTGGCATCAGCGGGCGCGCCGTACATCGGCTTGGCGAGACCGAACAGCACCGCCTCGATGATTTTTTGGTATGGAATCGCATAGGCTACCGCCTGGCGCACTTTGAGATTGTCAAAAGGCCGCGCCTTTACGTTCATCCCGATATACTGGATGCCGTTGCTATACGGCGTCGAGACGATGTTCAGCTTGCCGGTGCTCTTGAGCTCAGCGAAATCCTTGCTCGGCAGATCGTAGGAGATATCGGCATCGCCGCGTTCCAGCAGCGCTCGGCGATTGCCCGACGAGGGGACGATGCGCCATACCACGCGACGAATTTTGGGTCGCGGTCCTCCAACCCACTTGTCGTGGCGCTCGTAGACGACCTCTGACCCGGGGGTCCAGCTTACGACTCGATAAGCACCGCTGCCGGCGGTGTTCTGTTTGGTGTATTCGAGACCCCACGGATCCTTGTTGGATGCGTGCTTCTTGACCAGCTCGGAATTGAGGACGCATGGCACGATAACGGCAAGGTCCGGGATGGTAAGCCGATCCTTTTTTAGAAAGTCAACACGGATGGTGCGGTCATCGACGACGACGAACTGCTCCGGCTTTGTGAGCGAACCCGCACCCATCTGGAATGTAGGGAAACCGCCTACCGTGACGGCACGGTCAAGCGACCATTTTACGTCCCTGGCGGTGACCGGCGTGCCGTCCTGAAACACCGCGTTCTTCTTCAGCGTGAAGGTCACCGACATGTCACCGATCTTCATGTCGTCGGCGAGCTCCATCTTGAACTTGTCGCGATCGTAATAAGGCGTTCCGTCCTGAGTCTTCATCTCGTGACTGATCAGCCGGTCGTAGCAGTTCCACGACGCCTCGTAACCCGGTACGTTGGTGCCAATGCCGTGAATGTCGATGTTGTTGGGGCCGCTCTCCGATACGATGAGCAGAACCTCCTGGCGCGTCTGCGCTTTGGCGGACGACCAAACCGCCGGTGCGGTCGGCAAAGCGCCGCCCGCTGCCACTGCCGTTACGGACCTCAAGAACTGGCGACGCTGCATCACCGCTCTCCGGCTGCCACACCTATCTTTGTAGGCTTCTCTGTTCCAGGCTTCTCTTTCCAGGCTTCTCTTTCCAGGCTTCCGCAAAGGTCGTGCCACACCGTGAGGGTCGCGTGATCGCCGGCAAATAGTTGAATTGATAGGCGGATTCGCAGGGCAGCTCACCGCCGAGCAAACGCAAGCTCAGGCTCTGCCTGCGATCCGGTCGGGTCTGCGCAAGGATTGTGCATTCGGCAAAGCGTCGGCGAACTCTCGAGTGGACAAAATGAGGCACCTGCAGACGACGACCGAGCAGGCTCAATTCGACAGGATTAGCCTCACCCGCCGACTGCGCCATCCCTTCACGGTGCTCGGTGCGCCAGAGCTAGAAAGACCGCCATACCAAAGATTATTGCAGTGCACCGCTCGTAGGTGGATCGTGGCTCCCCGCGACCTTGCAGTCCATCGCGCACCAATGAGAGTTTGGCGATCGCGCCGCGCTGTGGCTAGGTATTCGCCTGGTAACGCGGCAGCGACGAGCAGTAGTCTGACAGCCGAGCCGCAAATCGCGGATCGACCTCACAATGCGGGTTTAGCCCATGATCGTGTATCGTCTGATCGCCCTCGGCGTCGCCGTCCTCAGCAGCGCCGCGATGCTGTATGTGGGTCTCTACCAGAGCCGCTTCGTAGGACGTCTTATCTGCCCCATTTTCGCAGACGGATGCGAAGGCGTCGCCGATGCGCCGTTGGCGCGGCCGTTCGGTATCCCTGACGGATATATTGGCACCGTTCTCTATGCTTTGATCACTGTTCTGTTGCTGGCTCCGACCGGACGATGGGCCTGGTTTGCGCTGCTAGCGCTATCCGCACTCGCCACATTCGCCAATGTCATCGGCATGCGCGATATGATGAATCTCGGCAGCTTTTGCTTCTATTGCTTGACCACGGCCATCCTATCACCGGTTCTGCTTTGGGCGGTCTGGGAGCTGAGTTAGGCGATATACCTGAGGCAGGCGAACGACGCGCGAGCAAGACGTTGGGATTGTGATGATCGTTTCCAGCTCCGGCTGCGGTCAAACCGCAGCTGCCGAGTTCACACGCGTAGAAATATCTTGTTGCGATAGAGGTAGTTTGCGGCGCAAATGGCTAGCGCCAGTCCGCCGGCGGCTGAGAGCAGATGTCCAGTGCCGGCCGTCACGTGACTGTCGAAAAAGTCCGCGACATCGCCCCCGACGAAGCGAGTTGCAACCGTCTCGTAGTAGTTCATGACGTTGCCGAGCATGTAAAGCGCGATCGCGTTGGTTCCAATCCACACGAACACGGTTGACCACCTGCGCCATTCCCAGACGTCGATGATCTGGTAGAACACGCCAAGCAAAATGGCGCTGTAGCCGCCGGTGACGAGCACGAACGAGGACGTCCAAATCTGCTTGATAATCGGAAATTGCAGAGCCCAGAGATATCCGGCCCCCACCATGAGGATGCCGGCCCCGATAAGCCAAAGCGGCTTGTGCCGCGACTCCATGCTGCGCTCCTGCAACAGCTGACCTGCGAACACGCCAAGCAGACAGGAGCCGATCGCCGGAAGCGTGCTCAGTAGCCCCTCTGGGTCCCGGCTCACATCCCATTTCATACCAGGCAGGTAATTGACGTCAATCCAGTTGGCCAGATTGGCGTCCATCGCGTAAGAGCCGGCACCGACACCGGGCACAGGCACAAAGGTCATTAGCGCCCAGTACCCTCCCTCCAGAAGGATGAACGCCCAGAGGAGTCCGCGCCAGCGGAAGTTTAGAAACAAGAACGATGCCAACAAATAGCAGAGCGCAATGCGCTGCAGCACGCCAACCAGCCTGATGTCCGGCCAATGCCTGCTCAGGCCGCCATAATAAAGCACACCCAGCGCGAACAGGAGAAATGACCTGCGCAGCACGCGCAGATGCGCAGCACGCCGGCCTTCGCGTTCGACCAAACGCGAGAGAGAGAACACGATCGAAACGCCAGTGATGAAAATGAACAGCGGAAATATGAGGTCGTAGAAACAGAATCCTTCCCACTCGACGTGGCTGAACTGGCCCCTGACGAAGGCTCCAGCATCGGCCAAAATGTTATCCTTGCCATCGGACATTTCGCCAAGCGACCACGCGATTCCATCACCGCCAAGAATCCCGATGAAGCTAAAGCCGCGTAGCGCATCGATGGACACAACGCGGCGCGGCGCTGTAGCTGTAGCACGCTCGATAGCGGTTAACCGTGCAGTCTCCCGACCGCGGGTTGTGGTGTGATCCGGCCGGTGCAGCCGTAAAGTGGTCGCCCCCTCAAAGGCAGGCATCGATGTCGCGTCTGTCATCTCACTGGCCTGGTTCGGTGCCGGGCGACAGACAAGCACACATAATTGTGGCGCAGTATTGATCCACGTCGACTTAGGGATCGAAGACGCGCGGGGTTCCTGCGAACCGGAGCCGTATTTCCGAGTCGATAACGGGGATTCCGATTTGACGCAGGCTATCTCTCGGACTTGAGCCGTTGGCTACACTTTCTGCAGCCCGGCATCGCGCGAAAGGGCTACGCTTGCGCGGCTGGTCCAAACGCCTGGATTCCCGCTGCGGTCGAGGGGAGCTAAGGTCGTCTTCAAGCGCCGGATCGGATCGAGCTGGCGTTCCGACTCGGCGGCAGTCGAAAAAAAAGGGGATGAAGATCGGCCGGAAACCATCCTTCCAGAGCGGGACGGTTTCGATTCCCTTCCGACCTACCTATTGATGCTGACCTCCTTGCCTTCATCACCGCGTCCATGTGACGATCCTCGTATGGATGGCACGTCAACACGTCTTGGAAGCACCCGGGCGCACCCAACAAGGTCCATGCGTAAACCTCTTCGGCGGAGCGGGCGGGTATTGGGGCGGCAGCGCACAAGAGCCGCCACGTCTCGAGCGGGGCATCTTCGAGCGTGCCTTCGCAAAGACGTTGTGAGAATGGTAGCGCGCGTTCATAAACCGGGGACCCAATCCGGCGTGCGCACCTGCGCCGGCGCTTCCGACATTGCAGCGACCTCGCCCTTGGCGGCTATGAGGTGGATCGAATTTACGCCAAGATCAGGGTCGGCGCCGCTTCCTCGGTGGTCGGCCTTTTGCTCCGGGATGCCGCGTGCCGCTGAGGTGAGGACAGCGTTGGCATAGCGAGACTCCAGCCACGATTGGCTTGACGCTTCCGGTTCGATTTTTGCTTCTTAGCAGGACGCGGAACAGACGCGCGAGTTCTGGTCGGTGTCATCGCGGTTTGAACAGGACGGCGCATGAGCGTGCTGCAAACTCTCAATGGACTGACCTTCGCGGCCCTCCTGTTTGTGGTCGCGAGCGGGTTCACCTTGATTTTCGGCCTGCTTCGGATCGTCAACCTCGCCCATGGTGCCCTCTATCTGCTTGGTGGCTACGTGGGCTTTACGGTTGCGGCGCGGACCGGGAGCTTCATACTCGGCGGCGTCACTGCCGTGGCCGCCGCGGCCGCCGCCGGATGGGTCCTGTCTGCAGGCTTGCTGCGCTTCGTGCAGGGCCACGACTTGCGGCAAGTGCTGCTCACCCTCGGCGTCGCGTTCGTCGTCAATGATATGGCTCTAGTGATCTGGGGCGGCGATACGTTCACGGTGCCGGTCCCGGAAATGCTGCGCGGCGCCGTTCAGGTATTCGGCGTGTTTTATCCGACCTATCGCCTCTTTGTTCTAGCCGCCGGCTGCGCAATTTTCGGCGCCCTGTGGCTCCTGTTGCAGCGCACCCGCATCGGCGCGCTGATTCGAGCCGGCGTCGATGACGCCGAGATGGTCGAAGCCTCGGGCATCAACATCAAGCAGGTCTTTCTGATGACGTTTCTGCTGGGCTCCGCCCTTGCGGGCTTCGGTGGCCTTCTGGGAGGAGCCTTTCTATCCCTCTACCCGTCGGCGGACGCAGAGATTCTGGTTTTCAGCCTTGCGGTCGTCATCATCGGTGGGCGAGGAAGCCTCACGGGCGTAGCGGTCGGCAGCCTGCTGGTCGGCCTGCTCAATACCTTTGGCCAGGTAATGTTTCCGGAACTTGCCTATTTCGTGATTTTTGGCCCGATGGCGGTGCTGCTCGCGTTTCGTCCCCTCGGCCTGTTCGGACGAGCAGCCTGAATGACGACGATCCGCAAGCCGAGCGCGCCGCCCATGACGGGAATCCTGCCGCAAACCGACGTCGCGCGGGCGGCTGTCCTGACCACTGCCGCTGTCCTGGTGGCCGCGGCGCTTCCCGTTGCTTTGACGCCCTATCAAACTGGGCTTGCGAGCGAAGTCCTCATCTTCGGTATTCTAGCGATGTCGATCGATCTGCTGGCTGGCTTCGCCGGCCGGACGTCGCTCGCCCATGGAGCGATATTCGGCGTGGCGACCTACGTGGTCGTTTACGCAATCGAGCAGGCAGGCGCCTCCCCGGTTGCCGCCATTGCTCTCGGCATCGCGGCCGCCACCACAGTTGCAGCCGTCTTCGCGCTGCTAGCGGTGCGAACGTCTGGCGTCTATTTCCTGTTGCTGACGCTCGCCCTCGGGATGATCGTCTGGGGCATCTGCCTGCGGTGGACCGATGTGACCGGCGGCGAAAACGGGCTGCGCGGGAACATCCGCCCGGCGATCCTTGTGCCGCATCGCAATTTCTATTGGGCCGTGCTTGCGGTTGCAACGCCGTTGTCATTGGCGATGTGGCGCTTCGCCCGCTCGCCATTTGGCCTGACGCTGCGGGGGATCCGCGACAGCGAGACTCGCATGCAAAGCCTTGGGTATCACGTGCCGCTGCACCTTTTCATCGGTTTCACGGTGTCGGGCGTCTTTGCCGGGATCGCGGGCGCGATGTACGCGTTTTTCAATAATTTTGTCAGCCCATCGACCGTATCGCTCGCCCAATCCGTAGAGGCGCTGCTGATGGCCATCGTCGGAGGCATCGGCACGTTGTTCGGCGCCTTCGTTGGGGCTGCAACGATCATCCTGCTTCAGAACACAGTGAGCACCTACACCGAACGGTGGCCGACTGTGCTTGGCCTCGTCTTCATCATCGTCGTGATCTTCGCCCCGGAAGGGATCGTCGGAACGGTCATTCTGGCGCAACGTAGGTGGCGAAGCGGACGCTCAAGGCAACGTGAGACAAAAGGAGGATGAGGCATGGACCGCAGGCTTTTTCTCAAAACGACGGGACTAACGCTTTCGGCCGCCGCGCTGAGCGTGCCGGCCGCCGCGCAGGCAGCGCCGATTAGGGTCGGTGTGTTGGCGCCGCTCACCGGGGTCGTGGCCTCGGGCGGCCGCGAAATGGTTGAGGGCACCCAGTTCTGGTTTGATCAGATCAAGAACGAAATCTCCGGCCGCAAGGTGGAACTGGTGATCGAGGACGACGCCTCGAACCCCGATGTCGCGTTGCAGAAGGCGCGCCGCCTGGTTGAGCAGACGAAAGTGCATTTCGTCATTGGAAACCTGCTTGCGAATACCGGCCTCGCGGTCGCGAACTACGTCAAGGGAACCGGGACACCGTATTTCATCCCGATCATCGCGGCCGATGACCTCACGCAGCGCCAGCGCATTCGCAACGTCGTGCGCGTTGCCGGTTATTCGGCGAGCGCCTTCACGCACCCGTTCGGCGATTGGGCGCTGAAGAACGGTTTCAAGCGGATAGCGATGATCAGCCAGGATTACTCATTCGGCCACGAGCAATGCGGCGGCTTCGCCCAGGTATTCACCGAGGGCGGCGGCCAGGTGGTGGCGCAGCTGTGGAATCCCTTGAACACCTCGGACTTCAGTCCGTATCTCGGCCAACTCGCGGGCATGAATATTGACGCTGTCTTCGCCATGCAGAACGGCGCCGACGCGACGCGCCTGCTGCAGCAATACGCGAGCTTCGGCCTGAAAGGGCGAATCCCGATGATCGGGGCAATGAACCTGACCGACCAGGCGGTGATCCGCACCCTTGGGTCGGAGTGCGAAGGCGTCATCTCGTCGGCCCATTTCGCCGAGGGAGCCGATAATCCAGTCACGCAGAACTTCGTCAAGGCCTACGTCACGCGGTACGACAAGATCCCGTCGCTGTTCGGCTTCTCAATGTACTCGGGCGCAATGTGGGTATCGCGAGCGATCGAAAAGCTTGGTGGCAACGTGGAAGACCGCGATGCCTTCATTGATGCCGTCCTCACGACCGACCTTCCCGATTCTCCGCTTGGCAAGCCAGTACGGCTCGACAGCTACGGCAACCCGGTCTACGACGTCTACATTCGAAAAGTCGTCAAACGACCTGACGGCAAGTACTGGAATGTGCCGATCGAGGTTTATCCGGCTGTGTCGCAATTCTGGAAATACGATCCCGAGACCTACATGAAGCAGCCGCCCTATTCGCGCAGCTTCCAGGGCATCCGGAAGACCTAAAGTAGCCGGTCTGTTCGTGGCTGATGCGATTCTCAGCTTCGAAGAGGTTGTCGTCGCCTTCGGCGCCCTCCGGGCTGTCGACGGAGTTACTTTGGCCTTGCCGCGGGGCGAGCGGCGGGCGATCATCGGCCCGAATGGCGCCGGCAAGACGACGCTGTTCAACGCGGCGACGGGCGTCATCAGGCCCACCCAGGGGCGCATTATCTTCGACGGCCGAGACATCGTCCGTTTGCCGCCGCACCGGCGCGCGGCGCTAGGCATCGCGCGCACATTTCAGATCAGCAACCTTTTCCCGACTCTCACAGTCGGCGATAACGTCGCGCTCGCGTTACGCGCGCTCGCTCTTCGCAAGTTCTCCGTCCTTGCCTCACCGCGGCTTGATGCCAAGGAGGCTGCGCGGATCGAGCAGGCGCTCGGCGCTGTGCGCCTGCTTGGTCGGGCCGATGCACCGGTCAAGCAACTGTCCTATGGCGAGCAGAGACAGCTTGAGCTTGCGCTGGCGCTGGTGGGAAATCCGCGCCTACTGCTGCTTGATGAGCCGGCGGCCGGGTTATCGCTGGCCGAAAGAACCATGGTGGGCGACATCATTCGCAGACTGCCGCGCGATCTCACTCTCATTCTAATCGAGCACGACATGGACCTCGCACTCGGCCTCGTCGACTGCGTCACTTGTATGCACGAGGGCCGTATCCTCGCCGAGGGCCCGCCAGGTGCGATCCGGCGCGACGCGCGAGTACAGGAGGTCTATCTCGGAAGGCCGCGCCATGCTTGAGCTTTGTGAGCTGCACAGCTTCTATGGCGAAGCCCACGTCGTCTGCGGCGCCTCACTCACGGTCGCCAAAGGCGAGGTCGTCGTCCTGCTGGGCCGCAATGGCATGGGCAAGACCACCCTGATCCGATCCGTCATGGGCCTCACGCCGCCCTTGGTGCGCTCAGGCGACGTGCGATGGCGCGGCGAAACGCTCCTCGGTCTGCGGCCGCATGCCATTGCCGCGCGCCGCATTGCAATCGTCCCGCAGGGGCGGCGCCTGTTCGCCTCCCTGACGGTCACCGAGCACATGACAATGCTCAAGAGACCACGCGCTCGCGAGGGCTGGACGGTCGCGCGTATCTTCTCGTTGTTTCCACGCCTGGCTGAGCGCCGGCACCATTTGGCCGGCCAGCTATCCGGGGGCGAACGGCAGATGCTCGCTCTCGCCCGAGCCCTGGTGATCGATCCGGAGCTGATCCTGATGGATGAGCCGTCCGAGGGCTTAGCCCCAGTCATGGTCCAGCACCTCGAGGACATCGTCCGTGACCTTAAGCAGGCAGGTCTCTCGATCCTCCTGGTCGAGCAGAACCTCTATTCGGCGCTGGCGATCGCCGACCGAGTCTATGTCCTCGAAGCCGGAAAGGTCGTCCACGAATGCCGCGCCGGTGATGTCGCAAGAGATCCGACATCGCTCACCCGCTATCTCGGCGTGCAATAGGGCTCGGCTCCTGGCTTTACATTTTTGCGAGAGCCAAAGACCTTTGCATGCGGGAGCAGTCTGAGGTCGGTGTGCTGGCGCGCACATACGTGTCGGTTGCTGAGCTCGTGGAGTCAGTTTGGTGGGCACCGATTT
>JASHYD010000090.1 GCA_030043175.1 Xanthobacteraceae bacterium
GGGAATGGTCTGGAAGTACCACTTCAGCTTCCCGGTATCGACGTCGAGCGCGATGATAGAGCTGGTGTAGAGGTTGTCGCCGGGACGCCCCTGCGGATCGAACATATGCACCGGGTTAGCGGTGCCGTAATAGGCGAGATTGGTTTCGGGATCGAACGACGGCTCGGTCCAAATGCCTCCGCCTCCGGTCGGAATGGTCCGCGGATCCGCCCAGGTTTCCGACCCCGGCTGGCCCGGATCGGGAACAACCAGGAACCGCCACAACAGCTTGCCGGTATCGGCCGTATAGGCGGCCACGTAACCGCGGCCGTTCTCGCCACGGTTGCTCTGCCCGATCAGGATCATGTTCTTGACCGCGAGCGGCGCCGCCGAGTGTCCCTGGTTGGGGGCGACTTCCGGCGCGGTGGTGTTCACGTCAAAGACGGGCTGGCCGGAATCCTTGTCGAGCGCAATCAGGCGCGGGACCGAGGTGTCGGCGCCGGTGTTCAAGTACACGTTATTGCCCAACAACGTGACACTGTGGGCGCTCTTTCCTCCGCCCTGGACCTTGGCATCATATTTCCAGACCACGGTGGGCTTCTCGTTGCGAACGTCGAGCTTCCAGTACTGGTGCCATTGGTTGCCCACGTACATGAACCCGTCCTCGACCAGCGGCGTAAAATACTCGGTGGCCTTGTTGGGGCGGGTGGGGTCGCCGAGCGAGAACATGAACTTGACCTTGAGGTTGGCGACGTTGTCGCGGTTGATGTCCTTCAGGGCCGAGTGGTTCCAGTTATTGTAGTTCCCCATCCGCATCAGCCAGTTCTGCGGTTCGGAGGAGGAATTGAGCAGGCGCTGATAGGTCACCTCCGCGGCGGATGCCGCGACGACGGCAAGGCCGAGACAAGAGCCGAGCGCGGTCGCGGCGAGGAGACCTCTGAGGCCGACCTGACGGCGCCAGGCCTGCTTGGTGTCAACCGGCGCGGCGTGGCGTTTGCTATCGCGCAGCGCGCGGCAGGGTCGCAGCATCGTCATTTCGTCCTCCCAAAGGTTTTTGGCTATGCGGGACCATAACATCCCGCCGACGCGAGGTCACCGTCTTCCAAAGAGGTCTCTTCCAAAGAGGTCTGCGTCGGTTGGCAAAGCCGGATCGGGCAAGGCTTTGCGAACCTCACGAGGTGCTTCGAGTCGGTCGCCCGCTCGGATGACGCTAAGGATGAACGTCCTCGGTGAACCAGTCGGTCGGCAATTCATGCCCTAGCCCGCTCTCCTTCGCCTTGCGGTAGACCACCGCGCCGGCTGCCGCGAATTGGTAACCCAGTCCCAGATTGTTGATGAAGCAAGTCACTTCGTGGCCCGCGCAACGGCCCGCGGCCTTGCCGGCGATCACGTCCGCGAGGGTTGGCGTATTGGCGAAGTCGATTCCTTCGCCCAGTCTCCAGCCTTTGTTTTCTTCGGTTTCAGGGACCTCGAGGTTCTTGGCGATAACGTGCAGCGGCTTGTCATCATGGGTATGGATCACAAGACGATCGGCCCGCTTGATCGCCGGCCCGTCAATTTCGGGCACCTTGATGGAGGTCAGATGCAGACCGGGACTTATCCAGCGTTCAAAGAAGATGCTGTCAACGGAATTGGTGGCGCACATCGCGATGTCAACGCCGCCGATCGCGTCCTGCGGGCTGCGAACGGGCTTGACCTCGATGCCGAGCACGGCGCTCATGTCGCGCGCAAAGGCCTTGCAATGATCGGAATTCGGACTGAAGCAGCGGATGGTGTTGATCTTGCGCACGGCGCAAACGGCCATCAATTGCGCGCCGGCATGCCAGCCCGAGCCAAGGATTCCAACCGAGGTTGCATCGTCGCGGGCGAGGTACTTGACGCCGAGGCCGTTGGTGGCGCCGACCCGGATCCGTTGCATGACGCCGTCAGGCAGAATCGCCAGCGGCTCGCCGCTATGGGACGAGAACAGCAGCACCAATCCGACGTATCGGCGATTTGGTGCGGCCGGCACCTTGACACGGCGCATGTTGCCGCCCTCCGTGGGCCACGTCACGATGTCGGAATCGATGCGGACCGCGCCGATAGCCAATTTCGGGATGACGCCGTCCATTGATTTCAGGCTATAAACGGCATCCGGCCGCGCTGACGGGACCAGGCAGTCCGAGCGGCGACGGTTTACGCCGCGGCCCTCGCTCAATTCGACATAGACGTCTTCGAGCACGTCGATGCACTCGCGCATCGTCAACAGCTGCTCGACATCATGGTTGCTGAGAATCAAAGTCATGACGGCGCCGACGATCCGGTGGCTCGTGTTACTTTCATCGATATCACGAACACAAGAGCCGCCAAACCCCTTTAGGAAGCAATCGAGGCCTGAGGGGTCATGGTGCCGGCGCGTAACGGGAGCTATGAACCGCTGAGAGATGACTGGGCGCTCGTCTTCTTGTGCGGAGCCACGCGCCGGCGAGGCTGTGAAACCGTCCGAGGACGAGGAAAAACAAAACGGCAAATCGGCCGTGGGAAATTATAAAAATTTAGCTCGTACGTCGAACAAAATGCTCGAAAGGCCGGGCGTTTGAGAAGAAGGGACGCAACACCTGGACGTGCCAGGCGGGACAACGACCAGTTCTAATCGGCAATCCGGCCATGGCAGAGTTTTCGAGTGAGTGAAGGCTTCCCGGGTTGCGGGTACGCAAGGCCCCCGGCGTGCCCTGGCTCGCAAAGCGGCCGCGCCGGAGGGCAAGAAAACCCGCCGCGCCGATCACGGTTGGACGTTGAAGCCTGGCGATAGCGGCGGCGGGTGCGGTGAACGGCGCAAATGCACGGGAATGACACCCGCCCCGCGGAAGGCCGCGCATTGCGCCTCTTTATAACGCTCGCTTCACCGCGAACGTGCGCATGACCCCTGCCGCGGGGAGTTGTAATGACGCTACGCTGTGTAGCGCATGCTCAGCTTTTTTCGAAAAGAAAACTGCTGCCCTGAACG
>JASHYD010000887.1 GCA_030043175.1 Xanthobacteraceae bacterium
AATTGTGGTCCTGTTAGCATGGCTTGTCCATGGGGAGACGGACGACGCAGCTCGCGGGCGGATATGTCGCGCGAGGCTAATCTCGGACCTGGTCAAAGTGGAACTTAAGAGAATGATCTCGGTGTCCGTTCACCGGATGCCGGTTGGGCACGGCTTGAACTTGGCCCCCAACGTCCTCGACTTCTAACTCGTCCGTATTACGCTTAGCTGCAGCTTAAAACCATGCAAACGGCGCCTGGAGGACAGCCATGACCCTCTCCCCAAAGGGTGAATTTTTCGCGAAGCTCGCTCTCCTCGGCGGCTTTGCGGCGCTCGGCTCTTCAACGACCGCCAAAGCCCGGCCCGTGAACGGTGTCACCGTGCAAGACATAACTTGCGACAACGCAATGCCTGCGGTCTTCGCGTATCCGACTGGCGATGGAAGCTTCCCAACCGTGATCCTGATGCATGAGCGTTACGGCCTGGTGCGGCACACGCGCGACCAGGCGGTGCGCCTTGCGCGCGACGGATACGCGGTATTGGCTCCCAATTTCTTTTTCCGGCATCCCGATCCAGCCGCCCTCAATGCGGGCAATGCGCGATACGACCTCACCGACTCTGAGTCTGTAGAATTAATCAATATTGCTATTGCGATGCTGAGGAAGCACGCAGCGGCGGACCTGAGCAAAATCGCCGTGGCCGGCTACTGTCAGACCGGGCGGCACCCGCTCGTCTTCGCTGCAGAGGTGCCGATCGGCGCCGCGGTCTTGTGGTACGGCGCCGCGTCCAAGCGCGAATGGGAGGTGAACAGTCTGCAGCCACGGCCGCTCGAAACAGTGATTGCGGCGCTTCCCTGTCCGGTCTTCGCGGCTTTCGGCGAAGCCGACCACATCATCTCGATCGAGGACGTGCAACGGCTGCGAAACTGTCTCGAAGCCAACCGTAAGAGTTACGAGATCCACATTTACGAGGGCGCGCCGCACGGTTGGCTCAACGACACCATGCCAGGCCGTTATCGCAGGCCACAGGCCGACGCTGCCTGGGCGGCGCAACAGCGATTCCTGTCCAGAGTGTTTGCGGACGGTTATGACGCCACGCGGGCAGATTGGCGATTCGAAAGCGAAAGCAGCCGGGACTATGATTTCACCCGGAATGTGCGAATGGAGTAACGGTGCGGACGCGCCGACCCTCACCACCTCAAAACGCGTAAAGCCCCGCGACTGCCGTCGGAAGGCGAGGGTGGAAAGCCGTCCGGTCGATTGCGGGAACCGACGAAGCCGTCCCCGCCGCCGCGTTGAATGAACTGGCAAGACTTCCGTTATGACTTTTCAGGTTGGCCCGGCCCATGGCAAGCACGGGGCTTGACGAGCGGCGCCCAACTGGGATTGCGCGAGCACGGCAGTGATTTGCGCCTCGTTCCCATCTTCAGTTGCCGGTCGGATTCTCGATGGAATTGCGTCCCGGCTGTTCCAGGAAGACCAGAAGTCAAAGTTGCCATCGATGGGTCGTGAATAGCGAGTCCATCGCCCTCAATGTATAAGCCAACTTGCCTTGTGGACAATGCCGGCAGAGATGGCGCTCGAGCAGGTGCAGCAGGGCAGTCTGATGTCGCTCACGTGCCGATCGGCATAGTCGAAACAACGCTCGCGCCAGTAGCCGCAGGCTCCTCGCGAGGTCTCAAGCCCGATAGCTTCATGGTGGCGGAGATCGCGGCCAGCCGGTCCAGCCCTCGCGCCGACGCGGTTGAGCGCATCGGCTTGCCTCCCGGCAAGTCTGCGCACTGCATAATCCTCCGGTACCATCCCGAACAAGCTAACTAACCGACCGCAACACTGCTCAGCTAGCCTCGCAGCTCCTGGAGTTTTCTCTCTAGCTTCAGGCGGTCGTGAGCGGTGTTCTGCGCGCGCGAAGGCGACAGCCCACTTCTCGCTTCCTCCAAGCCACCTCCCGGGGGCGGGGCAGCGAGGGGCAAACGGGGCAGCTCAAGCACCGGTTGGGATTCGACCCGTTGGTGGTCTTGCCATAGGGTTGACCGGAGAAGGCGTGCGCCAGCCCGCCGGCGGGTCCGTCAGGGCGTTAACGGGGCGGCTCCCGCATAAATATAGCAGAGCCGGGCGTGCGGACCTTTGGCGTCCGGTCTCGCGGGTGGATGCCTCGATCCGAAAAAATTAACCTCGAAAACGTCGCCTCCGGGTCGGCGGGCGCTGAATAGGCCCACGTTTGATTATGGGGGTTTGATCGTTTGACTGCGGATTGCGTTGTCTTTGCGTCTTGAATCCGCGACGGCAGTCGGATGCGCGGGCCGTAAGGTGCGCAAGCCGACACGGTGAAAAAGCCGCTCGATGAGTGATCAGAACGAGAGCAAGCCCGCACCTAGGCTCGGTCCCGACATCTTGGCGGCAGTCGGACGGCAGCTACGCGTCATCTATGCCGACATCGTTGCTGAAGGGGTACCGGAACATTTTGCCGAAATCTTACGCCGGCTTGACGAGCCCGACCAATGAGGCTGGAAAAACGACCAGACGCGGGCTATGGGGCCGGATTTTGCTCAAAGGTGAGATCATGCTACCGGTTCCCCGGATCACGCGGCCAACAAGGGTGCTCGCGCCTCAAGATACAGTACTGCAATGGCGGCCGCGGCGACAAAAACGGCCGGCCTGAGCGGGCTGATGTTGCCGATGGTCAAATGCATTCGGTGGACGCGCGTACATCGCCAGCGGGTTTTTCCTGAGGTACGAGCACCGACCCGCCCGAGCATTGCGCCCCGGCGCCCAGGATGGCGCCGGAATGTGCGCACGCGCACGATTGTGGCGAGCACTCTACAAAAAACAATCTATACTAGAAATACACGTAGGAAAAATTGTCGACAAGTTGAAACAACCAAGCAAACTCAATGGAGGCGGCGGAACTTTTCGTTTCCCGGCCCGCCGGCCGCGCCGTTGACGTGCTCGGGCCTCATCTGACCACGAGCACAACTGGGCACGCATATCGCAGAGAATGATGCGCCAGTGAAAATCGCCAGGGGAACATTGCGCCGTGACCTCAGGCCGCATCGAGCATAGCTGAGTCCCGTTGTGCGGCGCAGCGAGGAAGCCTAGGGTGCCCCTCCATAATTTGGTTTATATTTCACCACATTATGGGAGGGAGAAAGCAATGAAAAATCAAGTCTTTTGCGTCGGGTTCGCCACAATTATGGCGGGCGGCACCAGCGTGCACCCGCCGGCGCTTCAACTCATTGTCAGGGACGGCGGCAAATGCCACCGCTGCGGCGTGCAGCCCGGCTCGGGTGCTTAGGTCGGCAGGCATGGGTGAGACAACCGAGCCGCGGCGAGCACCAACGCCTGTGCTGGTCCTGCTTGCTCGTTTTCCGCACGGCATTAATGAGGACTTGCTCGCGCTTGCCCACGGTTTCGATCGCACCATGATCGCCGGCCTTATCGAGGAAGGCCTTGTAACGGCGCACCGCGAAATCGTTACCGGGCCAGGTCGCACGACGACAGAGGTGGTTCGCATCCGTATCACCGATGCGGGCCGGCGTATTCTCGAAGGGTGACGCCGCTGCCCGCTGCGACGCACTGCACGCGATCACAAGCTCTCCTCGCGCCCACCCGCAATATTGGCTTCGTCCGGCCCACTCACGGTATCCCGAAGAGCCACCCACGCGACGCCGCTGGCAGCAATCGACGCAAACTCTAAGCAGCGTCTCAAGCGATGTGAACGCTAAACAGCGCGACCAGGATGACGCTGGAAATAACGACACCAAAAGTTCAAAATATCACCGTCTTGGATGGGTGACGGCTACCCGGTCAGAGGCGGCCACGCGCGCGTATAGGCGGGTTGCTTGAGATAGTCCCGCGCCTCGTAGGGCCAAAATTGGCTCACGTTCTCGTAGGTTTTCAGCGTCACATTTGTGAGCCCGCTGCCAGCTTTTTGAATGCGGCGGATGAATATGTTGCCGACCACATTGCCGTAATCGTCAAAATGGAGCGGTCCGCGTGGCGTATCGTCGAGCTTGACAGCGCGCAGGGCTTTGACCGTCGCATCTGCATCAGAAGTATCCCCATGCAGTGCCTGGAGTGCCGCCTCGACCACCATGCCGGTGACATAGAGTCCGGCCGCATAAAAGCCGGGAGCGACGCCGTAATCCTTCTTGATCAGCGCTTTGAACTTCCGGTTGGCGTCGCTGTCGTAGCCGATGGTGAATGGGCAAGCCGTGATGAGGCCAATGGCGTAGTCGCCGAATTGGGGTAGCAATGCGTCGTCGCCGGCGGTTTCGCCGCCACAGATCGGCAGTTTGACTCCAAATTCGGCATATTGCTGCATGAACTTCAGCGGGTTCGAACCGGCAAAGCCTTCGCAGACGCCGTCACTATCGCGGATCTGGACCAAATAGGGAGCGTAGTCGGGCGTCACTATTGGCGCCCACAGCTTCTTTACGACGCGTCCGCCGTACTTCTCGAACACTTCCTGGAATCCACCCATTTGCTCGTAGCCAAAGGCGAAATCCTCAACCAAGGTGGTGACGCGCTTGAGTTTCATTTCCGTGGCGGCGAAGTGACCCATCGGGTGCATCGCCTGAGAGGATGTCGCAGAAGCACGAACGAAATAAGGGTTGCGCTTGCGCTGCGTGATGTTGTCGGCCGCCGCGAGGCTCATCATCGGTGTCTTGTGCGCGGCGACATAGTCGCTGATTCCCAGGAGCTCATAGGCAGCCAGCGGACCGAGTATGAAATCGACGTGATCAAGTTCGATCAGCTCCTTGGCTTTAGTCAATGCACCGGCGGGATTGCCGCCAGTATCAGCTGAGATGAATTCGACCTTACGACCAGCCATTGAGTAATTTCGATCCTTTAGGAGCGCCACGATGCCCTGCTGCATTTGGACACCGCCCTCAGCAAGCGGGCCAGTTTTAACGGTCAGCAGGCCGATTTTGACTGGCGCCGGTTGTGCTAAGGCCGGCATCTTCAGGGCCGAGATCCCGCTGCCGGCTAACATACCCTTGAGAACGGTCCTTCGATTCAAATTCATGGTTTCCTCCAACGGATATCTAACGGATATCTGGAGCAGGGCCTGTGCACATTGACTGCAGCGCCGCCCGAATTGCGAGCCATTGTTAGCCTCGCAGGCGCTAAGGCGACACAACGTGCCGCATAAATCTGGATCAATCTTGCGTCGGGACGTGCGACCGCACGGCTGATCATCCACCTTATGAAGGCGGACGGCTTTGTGGCCGGCACCTTGAATTCGGCGGCGGCCTTCTCCATCGCAGTGGCCTTATCCGCCGCCTCGATCTCGCCCAGCCAAGAGGCCCTGCTGGCGATCTTGTTGACGTTTCAGTTTGTCGGCTTAGCGGTTCCGGTTCCTTTCCCATCCCCGCGCAGTCGGCTGCAAGGTAAATGCCCTCAACCTAATGGCCCGCCCTTGTGGGCTGACCAGCGGTGGGAAGGGGCCGCGCGAAGCTATGGCTGCTAGCAGCCTCACGCGGCGAGCCGCAGTGGCGGAGGTTCCGAGCACCCAGCGCACTGGCATGGGTCTGGGCGTCACCGTTCGATAGCCTTTCGTCCTGCCGCCGTGATCCGAAGGCGAACGACCTCGACCGGCTTGGCACCAGCCTTCATGGTCTCACACTCTGCGGTGGCGAGCCCGCCACGCACGAGGCCTGCGACCATCTCGCTATCAAACCCATGGGCGCGCACAAGCAGGGCCTCGGTCGCGCCATGCGGACTGCCGGCGAGCAGCGCTAGCAGCTCTAGCGTGCGGCGTGGTTGCGGGCTGAGCCGGCGTTTCCGAATGGTCGTCATGTGTCCAGTATCGGACACAAGCTATTTATTTTCAATGAAGCTGCTGCCGTCGGCGCCGGACCCGCCGCCCTAACCCAACGCCGACCGCCGCGGCGACAGCATAGGGGGGAGCGCCGGGCATCGGCGCTGGGGCCGGCGCGACCACGAAAGCGCCGCCGCCGCCATGAGAGCAGGCGCAACGCCGAGCCCCATCGACCCAGAAAGCCTTCCGTCGGGCCCCCTACAAGCCGACTATGAAAAGGGTCGGTGAGTTACAGCAAATACGATGCCAACAATCTGCATGATCGGCACGAAGCCAGAAGCTTATCCACACGGTATTTCCGCAGCCCACCGTCGCTGAAGTCCGATTGAACATGATAGCGGCCAGTCCGATCGACACTACCCTGTCGTTGGTCAGCGGTGCGGCAGGGGAAGCCAACAGGCTCAGGACTGGGCCCTTATTGCCGGCAGAACCGAACATACCTTCGGGCTGATTCACGGTTTGTAGATCAGGGTGCGCTACCGCAGGGTCATCAGGCCGACTGATGCGAATAGTGTCACGCCTTTGTAATCACCTGAACGAAAGGCAGCAAAATAGAGTACCTAATTAAAAACGCGATAAGTAAGATCCAAAATCAATTGGGGCGTCTAGGGGTGTGGATGGTCAGGGGGGCTGTCAAGAATACAGTATATTGCAGCAAAAACGTGCAGACCTAGGTAAAGTAAAATACTCGATAGCGATACGCCGTTACAAGTTGTCAGATAAGGGGCCTTCTCAAGCCAAGCCGCACCACAGACGTCACCGAGCTTCGAAAGCATGACGTCGGATGATCCCGCCGCGGTAGACGAGGCACTGCTACTGATCGGAGAAAGGGACGTCAGGGGAACTTGAATCCGAAGTTTGGAAACTCCTCGACGACGCACGCCTGCGCCAGAGAGCTGCTGCGACTCCAGATGGGGTATTTGCAGGTACCGGAATTTCGCGACCGAGCCCCCTTAATGATGAAAAGCAGATCCCGATCCATTCGTCGGGGCATCGGCAGTCGGTTCTTGGGCGGGATGCCGTGTGGCATGATAGACGCCGATAATCCTGACAAGCTCTTTGTACCTTATTCGCGAACAGATCGTCAGCCTGGCGGCTCGTCATGGATGCCCGTGATCTACGCCTTTCGCAAGCAACGTCGATGCCGTCATGAGTTGTGGCCCAATTTGGCCGAAGCGGTTCGCATTGCCGGCACTTATGCGGGCCGCATTCTCAAAGGGAGAAAGCCGCTGACCTGCCGGTGCAGCGGTCCACGCGCATTGAGACGGTCACCAACCTCAAGACCGCCAAGGCGCTCGGCCTCACTGTGCCGCAGACACCGCTCGCACTCGCCGATGAGGTGACGGAATAATTTTCCGGCGAAGCTCAAAAGGTTGCAGCGCCAGCGCTTGCAACTCGCCATTTGGCCGAGCGCCGCCGCCGGCTACTCCGTTACCTCTGCGGCAGCTTTCGCCAGCTGCGGACAAAGAGTAGGTTGACGTCGTGGCTGAGGTGGGCCAAGAGCCGCCATCGGCTGCTGCCATGCGTGGCGATGGCCGTCCTTTGGGTTGTTGGTGTTGATGAGGTCAGCGCGAACTCTCTCCCATATAGATATTAAGGGCGTCCATGACGAGCACAGCGATTTTCGCGATCCATCCCCTCGATTCCAGACGTCGGCAAGGAATGTTCGCCTATGTGCCAACACACAAGACCCGATACGTTGCCCCTCGCCGCGACAACCGGAACGCGCCGTTTACCGTTAGCAGTGGCACATTGCCTTCGCAGGCGAAAAATGATCGGCAATGAGCGCGCCGCCACGTACCGACCTGTTCGACCCGCCCCGCGGTCGTGAACGGCGTTGCGGAATTGGCGTTCGCTGCCGCCAGTCCTTGCATCGAACGGTCAGGGTTGTACGATCGGAGTCCTACGCCGTCTCATCGGCGTGTGCACGCGCCTGCGGTTACCAAGTTCTTGGTTGGCCTTTTATTTGGCCCGAAACATCGGAGAGGATCGACCCATGACGCGAAGACTGGTTTTGGCTGCCCGCGTCTGTTCGGTCGTTCTGCTGGGAGGGATTGCCCTGGCAAGTATCGCACTTCCGTTGTGGAACACCTTTGAGAAACGCGCAGGAGAAGTCGACGAACGCACAGGAGAGCTCGCTTTGCAAAAGCTCGGTGCGACCTTTAGCGAGGCGAAATCCGGCGGGCTCATGGTGGAAATGCCAACACAAATATCTGATGACACTCTGATAAAGGAAGGGCCTCATCTCGAAAAGCTCAATATTGCACACCTTTTTCTTCCCCATTCGAAATTCACGAGCTTGGAGCCGCTGAAAGGACTGACAAATCTCAGCTCGCTCGATCTGAGCGACGCTATCGGCGTCACGAGCTTGGAGCCGCTGAAAGGGCTGACAAATCTCAGCTCGCTCGATCTCAGCTACGCCACCGGCGTTACCAGCTTGGAGCCGCTGAAAGGACTGACAAATCTCAGCTCGCTCAATCTCCGCAACGCCACCGGCATCACAAGCTTGGAGCCGCTAAAACAGCTGACAGAGCTCAGCAGCCTCAATCTCAACAGCGCCACCGGCATCACGAGCTTGGAGCCGCTGAAGGGACTGACAAATCTTAGCTGGCTCGATCTCACCAACGCCACCGGCATCACGAGCTTGGAGCCGCTTGAAGAGCTGACAAAGCTCAGCAGCCTCAATCTCAACAGCGCCACCGGCATCACGAGCTTGGAGCCGCTGAAAGGACTGACAAATCTCAGCTCGCTCGATTTGAGCGACGCTATCGGCATCACGAGCTTGGAGCCGTTGAAAGGGCTGACGAAGCTTAACTCGCTCACCCTCATCAACGTCACCGGCATCACGAGCTTGGAGCCGCTGAAGGGGCTGACAAATCTCAGTAAGCTCTATCTCAACGACGCCAAGGGCATCACGAGCCTAGAGCCGCTGAAAGAGCTCGGAGTTCAAATTTATGGCGCGTCCGACGCACTCATGGCCACCATGAATTAATTCCTGAACTGCGCACTTGTGGCGGCAATCCTCGACACGCTTTGCACGCCCAATGAGTGAAATGACTTTGCCCGCCAAAGAGGTTCGCGGTTCACACCGTGCGGACCTTAGCAGCACTGCGGTATACCCCAGATTGCTGACGACCTGTCGCGTGGCCCGACGCGGCAGTCTCGGGCCAATTCCGGACTATCGTCGAAACTTTACGATCGAAGAAAGTTGATCGAAAGACTTGCCAGTCGGCGCAGGGCAACGTCTTGGGGCGTTTTCGAACTGGCGCATCTAAAGCGTGTATTCCTGGTTGATGTGTTGACCTTCTCATAGCGCCAACGCTAACTTGTCAACGCGGAGCGCAATACCGATTGCTCGATTTAAGTTGCAGTTCTGTCAGGCGAGGGCGCCGACGTAGATTTCATCTCCGAGCTGCCAACGGGACGTGCCGATGTCCTGTGGATTTAAAGGCAGCGTCAGTGCCCACGGCGGGCAAGCCCCCCTGAAATCAAATCAGACATGACGTTGGCGAGCGCACGGATTGTGCGCGAGCTTTCTCTGTGGTTTGGGGCATGCCATGAAAATTCAACGACGTCGGGACAACCTATCAATCATGGTAGCTTGAGAACGTGTCACGGATGCCAAAGCAGACGCGGCTTCGTGCGTCCGCTTCGCGAAATTTATTGCCGACGACACCGAGAAGTGGGCCAAGGTGATCAAGTTCGCGAACATCAAACCGGAGTAATCGTCACCGAATGATGTTTCATATTTCCGGTTAGGCGGAGGGACTGAGCCGTGGACGTTTTTGAAGCGGTCAACTCGCGCATCGCCTGCCGCCATTTCCTCGACAAGCCTGTCGATCTGAATACCGTCCGCGAACTGATCAAGGAGGCCGCGCGAGGAGCCTCAAGCAGCAATTTGCAGCCTTGGAACGTCTATGCGGTGACTGGCGGGCAGCTGAAGAAGATTAAGCGTCAAGCCGCCGAGGCGATCGAGCAACAGGATTGGCGAACGCTCGAACCCGAATATCCCGAATATCCGCAAGAGCTGTGGGAGCCCTATCAAAGCCGCAGCTCCGTTTCCAAGGCGCAGCTATACGGTGCTCAGGGCATCAGCCGAGACGACGCCGGCTCAAGGCTCCAACAAATCAAACGTCAATTCCAGTTTTTAATGCGCCGGTTGGTCTCTTTATCACCATCGATCGCAATCTCGGTCCAGGTCAGTGGGCAGACCTTGGTGACTATGTCAACGCGCTCGCGTTTCTAGCGCGCGGTTATGGACTGGACACCTGTCCGCAGGTGCTCTGGACACGCATGTACAAGATCGTCGGCGCACTGCTGAAATTTCCGCCGGAGGAGATGTTGTACTGCGGTATGGCAATCGAGTTATGGCGATCGCAACCATCCAGTCAACGGCTTCCGCACGATGCGGGCGGAACTCCACGAATTCTGCAAATTTTACGGCTTCGACTAGCTGGTAGTCGTCGGGGTCATTCGACACAAGGCCGGCATTGCCGCAAGAGTGGCTCGGGAGAAGCGTCATGAAGTTC
>JASHYD010000888.1 GCA_030043175.1 Xanthobacteraceae bacterium
AGCGTCGATTCCGATCTCTCGGCCGGGGACGTACGCCTCACCATGGGTGGGGAGCCGACTTTCGTCTCGATCGACGATTTTCAAGCGGCCGAATGGAACACTGCGGCCTTGGGGCCGACCAAGCGTATCCGCGCAGACGACCTGATCCGCAGACTGCGCGATCGGTTCGCGCCCAACGGCTTCCTGCATTTCAGTCAAGGCAAATGGTATCCGGGCGAACCGTTGCCGCGCTGGGCCTTTGCGCTGTACTGGCGCAAGGACGGATTTCCGATCTGGCACGACCAGTCGTTGATCGCGCCCGAGGGGCGCGACTTCGCCCCGACTGCCGAGCAGGCGAAGCGCCTCGCAGAAGGCATCGCGGCGCGCCTCGGCATCGGCCGCGACCACGTCGTTGCGGCCTATGAAGATCCGGTGCGGCAGATGCTCAAGGAGGGCGATTGGCCCGACAACATCGACCCGAGCGATCCCAAGATCGACGATCCGGCGGAACGCAAGCGCATCTTGCGCGAGTTCGAGCGGCGGCTCACCGTGCCGACCGGCTTCGTGCTGCCGGCGCAGCCTATGAACGTACGGGCTTCACCGACGCGTTGGCATAGCGAAATCTGGCCGCTGCGCCGCAGGCATCTGTTCCTGATTCCCGGCGACTCGCCGGTCGGCCTCCGCCTGCCCCTTGATTCCCTGCCCTATCTTCCGCCCTCGGAACGGCCCATCATTCCCGCAGCCGACCCGTTCACGCCGCGCGGCGAGCTGCCCCATCCCGACGTGCTGTTCCAGCGTGCCCAGGACCACCTTGCCGAGCCGCAGACAGAGGATGGGAACAAGGCTGAGGGTGTCGCGGCAGCATCGGACCCGCGTAAGCAGCGTGAGCGCGGCATGCCGGCCGTTGCGGTTCGCACGGCTCTCACGGTCGAGCCTCGCGACGGACATCTGTGCGTGTTCATGCCGCCGGTCGAGCTGCTGGAGGATTATCTGGAGCTGCTCGCTGCCGTGGAGACGACCGCCGCTGACGTGAAGACGCCTGTTCACGTGGAGGGCTATCCACCCCCCTTCGACCACCGCCTCAACGTCATCAAGGTTACGCCGGATCCGGGTGTCATCGAGGTCAACATCCCTCCGGCGGCAGGCTGGCGGGACGCAGTGCGTTTCACCCGCGGCCTTTACGAAGACGCGCGGCTCGCCCGTCTCGGCACTGACAAATTCATGATCGACGGCCGGCACACCGGCACAGGTGGCGGCAACCATATCGTATTGGGCGGCGCCACTGCGGCTGACAGTCCATTTCTGCGCCGGCCCGATCTCTTGAAAAGCATCGTGCTGTACTGGCAACGCCGGCCATCATTATCCTACCTGCTTTCCAGCCTGTTCATCGGCCCGACCAGCCAGGCCCCCCGCATCGACGAGGCGCGCATGGATATGCTGCACGAATGCGAAGTCGCGCTCAGCCTCGTGCCCGGCAAGGACGAATCGGCGCCGCTGCCATGGTTGGTCGACCGCCTGTTCCGCAACCTCCTGGTCGATGTCACTGGCAATACCCACCGCGCGGAAATCTGTATCGACAAGCTGTTTTCGCCGGAAGGCGCGGCGGGCCGGCTCGGCCTCGTCGAATTCCGCTCATTCGAAATGCCGCCCGATGCGCGCATGAGCCTCGCTCAGCAATTGCTGCTGCGCGCGCTCGTCGCCTGGTTCTGGCGCGAGCCGCTCGAAGGTCCCATGGTGCGCTGGGGCACGGCACTGCACGACCGTTTCATGCTGGAGTATTTCGTTTGGGAGGATTTCCTCGACGTGCTCACGGACCTCAGTCGCGAAGGCTATTGCTTCGACCCGGAATGGTTCGACGCTCAGCGCCAGTTTCGTTTTCCCCTTTGCGGCGAGGTCACCCATGGCGGTGTGCGGCTTGAGCTACGCCAGGCGCTCGAGCCCTGGTACGTGCTGGGCGAGGAGACAAACGCGGGTGGCACCGCGCGGTTTGTGGATTCCTCGGTCGAGCGGCTGCAGGTCAAACTGCAAGGCCTCAACGCAGCGCGCCACGTCATTACCTGCAACGGCCGCCGCCTCCCGTTGACTGGGACCGGACGGCCCGGCGAGTATGTGGCCGGCGTCCGTTTCAAGGCATGGTCGCTCCCTGCCGCCTTACATCCGACCGTGCCGGTGCATGCGCCGCTGACATTCGACATTCTCGACAGCTGGAGCTGTCGCTCCCTCGGTGGCTGCGTCCATCACGTCGCCCATCCCGGCGGGCGCAACTACGAGACCTATCCGGTCAACTCATACGAGGCCGAGGCAAGGCGGCGGGCACGATTCCAGGACCACGGCCACACGCCGGGGTTCGTAGCGAAAATTCCACCGGAGGAGCGGTCGGTGGAATATCCTCTCACTCTGGATTTGCGGCGGGGTAGATGATTGCGGGAATCTGTAGGTGAGCAAAGGCGGTCGCGGCGTTCCGTTGTTCGTACAAATCTGCTTTTCCGCCTTTGGCCACGCTCCATAGCGTCGGGGTCGAGTTTGACTCGGGGTAGGGTGAACCTCCCGCGCGATCCGGCGCTTCAGGTGCGTGGATACGGCATCAGCGGTTTCTTGCGCTTGTCCAAAACAAAGACCGTCAACTTTCGGCCGTTGCGTGCCTGCCCGTGGCTTGTCTACTGTCTTGCGCTCGGAAGTCCGAACTGAGGAAGCATTGGGACGTCGGTCTTGAACCTGTCTGCAACTCCGCCGGAGGTCGCAGTCCGCAACTAACCCTGGTCAAACTCGCGCCGGTGAGCTTGCTCACAGGCCCCTCCGTTCAGGGGCCCTTTAGGAGGGGAATTTGACGCCACCCATTTTGCCATCAACGAAGTTTTTCGGCTCCCGCACGATCAAACCGTTCCATGTTCTCCCTCCCCCACCACGCGAAGCTTCAATCTCCCGATCAACGCCGCCCGCTTCGCTTCGGCATCATTTATGGCGGCATCGACTTCCCGCCACGTCGTCCTGTTCGACCCATACATGACGGTGCCGCCGATCACGCCCGAGATCGCTGCTATCATCGCCATGGGATCGACTCCAAGAACCCCGATCGTCACCGCTAGCATCCAAATGCCGCCAGCGGCGATCGCGATCTGGGAAATCAACCTGATCTTGCGGCACCGCGCCAAGGCCTCGGCAAGCTCCTCGACTCGTGACTCGAGGCATGCGATCTGCTCACGCGGGTCGTCGCCGCTCTCAGGCAGCCGCCCATCATCGGTCGCGATATTCACGACTGTTTGCCCTTCTTGCGATCGGACCACAAAGGAGCGGCCGGCGCCCCCCGACTCTCTAGCCACCATTGCGTCCCTGAAGCCCGCTGCCCCGCACCGGTGGCCCTGCTTTTGCTTTGGCCCCGGGCATCGTTTCCGCAGCAAGACTGGGAGCCACACCATGTCGACATTCAGGCTGCCTTTATCCGGCAACGTGCTTCACGCGATCAACCCATGGACGGTGTTCACGTCGCCGATCGGAAGCCAAACGGGATTGTTCAACGTTACGATCGGTCAATCAAGCGAGCCGGAGGTCGAGGCGGATGTGCTTTCGGAGGTGGCAAGCTATGGCAAGCAGCTGGGCCGGATAGGCGACGCGCTCATCGCGCTGCTTAATCATTTTCATCCTAGGACGCCCCTGACCGAGGAGGAAGCCGCAGCAATCGACGATCTCAGGGAGATGCTGCAGCGAATCGCCGACGTGAAAAGCAAGCACAAACGCAAGGCATTGCGCCCATCCGCTGATCATCCCCCTGCGCCCGACCAACCGCCGGAGCTGATCTCCTCGTCAGCCTCACCTCCTCTTCCTGCCCCGCATGCCGGGAAGCACAGAGAGGCGGCCCCCACGACAGATTCCACCGTATCCGCGCCCATAGCACCCGCGCCCATAACCACACCCCGACGCGCGCACCGCAACCCCCCGCGTCGACCGTCCTGAGCACCCCTCCTCCGGCGTAGCGCGATCGCTTGTGAAGCATCCACGCTGTGTCCTTTCCCGCTGTGGGGAGAGGTGAGGGCCGCGTCCGCATGCCAGGGCAGGGTGGGGGCGGCATGCAGCCAATGAGAGCCTGGAACCCACTCTGCGAACCGCTTATCTTTTGGCGCCATGTCCGCGCTCACCCAAACGGCCCCTCCCTCAGGCTCCGAACTGGTCGCCCAATTGCTTGCGGGCTATCGGCCGCTGCCTGGCGTCTTTGACGAGATGATCAGCGACCGCGGTGAAGTTCGCGCCCATTGGCGCGAACTGCTCGCCGGCCTTGCCGTCCTCGGGCGCGAGGAATTGGCGCGCCGGTTCGCCGCCGCCGACCGCTATCTGCGCGATTCCGGCGTATTTTATCGCGTTTATGAGGACGAAGCCGGCGTCGAGCGCCCCTGGCCGCTGACGCCCATTCCGCTCATTATCGCGGCCGAGGAATGGCAGCGGCTGCAGGCGGCGCTCGTCGAGCGCGCGCATTTGATGGAGGCGGTGATCGCCGACGTCTATGGCGCCGGCACGCTGTTCCGTGAACGGCGGCTCCCTGGTGCGCTGGTGGCCGGCAGCCCGGAGTTCCTGCGGCCGCTCGTCGGTGTGCCGCCGCCGGGAGGCGCGCATCTGCGCATTTATGCCGTCGACGTCGCGCGCGGCCCCGACGGCCGCTGGTGGGTGCTGCGCGACTGCACGCAGGCGCCGTCGGGTGCTGGCTTCGCGCTCGAAAACCGGCTGGCGCTGCGCCAGAGTATTCCGGACATCTACCGCAACCTGCATGTTCTGCGCCACGCGCCGTTCTTTCAAACCCTGCAGGCGGAGCTCACCCGACTGAACCGCCAGGACGATTCGCGCGTCGGCGTGCTGACGCCAGGGCCGATGAACGAAACTTATTTCGAGCACGCCTATCTCGCTCGGTATCTTGGCTTCCTGCTGGTGGAGGGCGAGGATCTCACAGTGCGCGACAACGGCGTTTTCATCCGCACCGTTTCCGGCCTCAGGCGCACCGAGGTGTTGCTGCGCCGTCTTGACGCCGATTTCTCCGATCCGCTGGAGCTTAATGCCCGCTCGCGGATCGGCGTGGCGGGGCTCGTGCAGGCCGTTCGCGACGGCAAGGTGGTGATGGCGAATGGGCTCGGCAGCGGCATCGCCGAGGCGCGCGGCATGCTGGCCTTCCTTCCGGCGCTTTGCGAGGCGATCAACGGGCGTGGCCTCGCGGTTCCGAATATCGCCACCTGGTGGCTCGGCGATCCCGCTGTGCGTGCGACGATGCACGACCGGTTGGACGACATGGTGGTGGCTTCCGCCTATGCGGGCGAGGGCCCAAGCGAAAGTCTCGGCGAGGGTGTGCGCGGCAGCGAGCTTGGACCACTGCGGCGGCAGCGCATCCTTCAATCGATTGCCGAACGCGGGATCGACACTGTTTTGCAGGAAGCCGTGCGGCTCTCCACCATGCCGGTATGGCGCAACGGCAAACTCGAGCCGCGGCCATTCATCCTGCGGGTCTTTCTCACCCGGCACGGCGAGAGCTTCGCCGTTATGCCCGGCGGCTTCGTGCGCATCGGCGCCCCCGACGACGTCTACGCCATCAGCCTGCAGCG